>JAAUUD010000088.1 GCA_012031655.1 Anaerolineae bacterium
TGTAAACCGGTCTGGCTGCCCACGCTGGTCAGCAACGAACCATCATCAAAGACGATTTCGATCTTGGAGAGGACCGCCAATCCCTGTAAGCCTTCGTTTGTCGGGAAGAAACGCCGATCCATACCCAAGCGCCGCGCCAACCACAAAGGTTGATCCACCCCAAAGCTGGTCAGCCGCCCCGCTTCAATTTCCTGCAACAGCACCACATCCGCCCCGCCAACCTGCAGGGTATACACCAGATTGGCGGTTTCCGTGGTCACGTGCAGGCAAGCGGCAACCCGCAAGCCCTTGAGCGGTTGCTCCTTGGCAAAACGATCCCGAATGTGGCAGTAGCACCGGCATTTCTTGCTCGGCCCACTCAATGCGGTGCCGCCCACCAGGTGCCAGATCCAGGTTAGCTATATGATGTTCAACGGTCATCTTCTCGCGTCCTCACTTCTCTCACATTCACTCGAAAACGATCTCAACCCAACAACCAAAAGCGTCCAACCCCTCAGAAGAGGTCACGCCGCATCGCAGGTCCTTCGACCATGCCCAGCGTTTGGCGGTAGCCTAGTTTTTCATAGACTCGAATCGCCGGGAGATTGTCTTTTTTGACGTTTAGCACAATCGTCTGGATGCCCCGGTCCACTAACTCGGCGGTGACGGCATGGGTTACGACCGTACCCCAGCCCTGGCCACGTCCACCCGGCATGGTGAAGACGTTCCCCACCGCCGCGACCCCCTCTGCCGGGGCCACAACGTGTGTTCCAGCGGCAGCCACAAGGCGTCCATCCTGCTCAATGCCATAGAACACCCCGCTGGCGACCTGACTGGGACTAAAGGCGAAGACCTCTTCGCCTGGCCCGGCATCGCCCTTGTAGAGCGTGTTCAGGCGGTCAGCGTCCGTTGCCCCCAGCCGCACCAGGTTAAGCCGGCTGGGCGTGCTTCGCAAAGGGATAAAGGTTGATGGCGTCAGCACCATGCGGCGCAATGCGTATAGGTGCCCGGTAATGTAGTGCCGCCCCAAAACCGCGAGCAACAACTCCGGCGCCAGCACAAATACCTCACGCGGCAAGGGAATGCTGGCCAGCGCCGCCTCGAGCGCCTCAACATCCCCATGCAGGCTGAGCACGGGGACGGCAAAGCCATCATACAGCAACACCACCCCGCGCAACTGGTCGCCAGCATCCCAGGCGCCCCAAAAGCGCGATTGCCCCCAATGCGCGGGGTCCAGGTCCCCCAGGGCATACGCGGTTTCCTGCGGGTTGCGCCCCAGGAACATCCGTAATTCTGCTTGATTGGTGCAACGCTCGACCCGCATCGTTAATTCAGCAAGGCCCCCAGCACGCCCTGATCATCAAAGTGCTGGCGGAAGCGCTCCACAAAGGCCACCAGGTGAAGTCGTGGGCTTGCGGCCCCATGCTTTCCAGGGCATAGGTTCCGCAGAGTGCCCCATCTGCACCGCTGTAGGCCAGGGCAAACCCAGGGAGAAGCCGCGCAACACCCCAGCACGGAAGGCATCCCCAGCGCCGGTGGGGTCCGCAATCACCTGGGGTGGCACAGCAGGCACCCAGATGACCTCATCGCCCACCGCCAGGCGCGCACCATCAGCCCCCAGCGTGTTAATGAAGATCGTCCCCTGCGCCGTGACTTCAGCGAGGGACAGCGCCGTGTTCTGCTGGATGACTTCCCACTCGTATTCGTTGCACATCAACATGTGGGCATGGGCTGCCCCCAGGCGCAAAACCTCCGGCGCCAGGCGCGCAACCTGCTGGCTGGGGTCAAACAGGTAGGGAATGCCACGCGCCATGCACTCTTCCACTCGCCGCAGCATGGCAGCCGGATCATCCGGCGAGATCACCACATAATCCGGCGCGCGGTCCGTCACATCTGCAATAGCGTATTCGCCTGCGCGGGCCATCGCCCCAGCGTAAAACGAGGCAATCTGGTTATTCTCCTGGTCTGTGTTGCAAAAAAATGAAGCCGTAAACAGCTCATTGATTTGCATCACAGTCGAGGTATCGACGCCATGCCCCTCCAGGTAAACCCGGTAGGCGTCAAAATCCTGCCCAGCGGCGCCCATCAGGCGGGGGCGAGCCCCCAGCCGCGCCAGAGTATAGGCGATGTTCGCCGCAACCCCACCAAAATGGCGTGTCATATCCTCCACCAGAAAGCTCACGCTGATTTTATCCAGCTTATCCGCCACCAGCGCATTGGCGAAGCGCCCAGGGAAGCGCATCAAATAGTCGTAACCAATTGAACCCGAAATGAGTATGTCCATGCTTGGTCTCATTATCCCCTATCGGGCCGGAAGTATAACGGGTTTGACCGGAGAGCGAAATACTCAATCGCCAGGTAGTGCAGTGGGTTTCTGCTCTCTATTTCCGTCTTGCCCTGTGCTATACTTGCCTGCCGGAGGCTCCTACGATGATCCTGGTAACTGGTGCGGCGGGCTTTGTTGGCCGCCACCTGGTGCAACAACTGATCCAACAGGAACACGCGGTGCGCGTTCTGCTGCCACTCAAGCGCTACCCACGCCTGCCCTGGCCAGAGGACCCCGGCCTGGAAGTGCTGGACGGCAGCATTTTTTCAGCCGGAGGAACTGCACCACGCCCTGCATGGAGTGCATACGGTGTTTCACCTGGCCAGCGCCCAATGGTGGGCAACCTGCGCGCACTCGAAACCATTGATCTGGCCGGGACGCGTAACTTGCTGTTGGCAGCGCGTGCGGCGCGCATTGGCCGTGTGATCACGCTCAGCCACATCGGGGCCGAGTCTGCCTCTGGGTTTGCGCTGCTGCGCGTGAAAGGCCAGGTTGAGGATGCGGTGCGCCGGAGCGGTCTGGCCTATACGATTTTTCGCTGTGGCGTGTTGTTTGGCCCAGAAGACCGCTTTGTGAACAACCTGGCCATGCTGCTGCATACCAACCCGTTTATGGCCTTCCAGCCGGGCGCCGCCGAGGCCCTGCTACATCCACTCCACATTCAGGACCTGACGCAGGCGTTAGTTAATTCGCTGGAAGCGCCCGACCTGGTGGACAATATTCTGGAAATCGGCGGGGCGGAGTACATGACGTACAACGAGATGATCCGAACCGTCATGCGCGTGACGGGCGCCCAGCGCCAGATCATCCACCTACCGCCCTATGCCCTGCGCGCCCTGAACCGGGCCACCCGCCGCCTGGTGCCGCGCTGGCCCATCACCGCACAATGGTATGATCTGGTGGCAGGGAACCGCACCGCCGACCTGCGCAACCTATACAGCTATACCGGCGTGAGCGCGCGCCGCTTTGAGGACACGTTGCTGACCTACATGCCCCAGCGCCGCTATGCTCTGGAGCTGCCGCGCTTCCTCCTCCGTCGCCGCCCACGCCCTCGTTTCTAAAGGACAGACGGCCACATGGACGCCTTAAATCACATCCGTTACCGCCAAGTGCGGGACCTGGAAAGCCTTCAGCAGATGGTTGACCTGCAACGGCTCATCTGGGGCGAAAATGCAGAGGCTCACATCCCGCTGCATATGCTGCATTCGCTGGCCTTCAATGGCGCGCCCATCCTGGGCGCCTTTGAGGGCGACTTGCTGGTGGGGTTTTCGGTCGGTTTTCTGGGGATCGACGCCCTGGAAAGCACCCGCCCCGCCATGGCCAACCTCAAGCTGGCCTCTAAGCGGCTGGCCGTTCACCCAGACTACCGTGGGAGCGGCATCGCCTATCGCCTGAAGGTGGAACAACGCAATTTTGCCAAGGCCGAAGGCATCCGGCTCATCACCTGGACCTTCGACCCGCTCATTAGCCGCAATGCGTACCTGTACATTCACAAGCTTGGGGCTATCGTGCGGGAATACCACCCGGACTTTTATGGCGATTACCCCGGCCAACTGGAAGCGATCCCCAATTCCGACCGCTTTGTGGTCGATTGGTGGGTAACCTCGAACCGGGTCGAAGAAAAAATCAACGGCAAACGGCGCGACCTGGGGCTGGCTCAATATCTGGATGCCGAAACGCCGCTCATCAACCCCGCGCAACCCGGGCCGGATGGCAGCCTGCTGCCCAGCCGCGTCCCCATCACGCTACCCAATACCAGCCTGTTGCTGGTCGAAATTCCACCGGAGCCGCGCCCCCTGCACCGCGACCCCAACCTGGGCCAGCAGTGGCGCGAGCACAGCCGCATGGTGTTTCAACATACGCTGGAGGCAGGCTTCATCATCACCGACTTTTTGCACGAACAGCACGCCGGGCGCTGTGTAGCTTTTATGTGATGGGGTTCGATGGCGCCTAAATCCATTGCTCATACTGAAATCACCGTCCGCGAGGTCATTTTGCATCCGGTGGCCATGCCTCTGGTTCGCCCTTTCGAGACTTCCTTTGGCACGCAAACCCTGCGCGCGGCAGTCCTGGTGGAGCTGCACACCCTGCGCGGTGCAGTGGGCTGGGGCGAAGTCACGGCGGATTGGGCCCCCGGCTATTCCTATGAAACAGTCCATACGGCGCTACACGTCCTGAGCGACTTCCTGATCCCGCGCCTGATGGCCGCACCACGCCTCATGCTGGATGGGCGCTGGCCCTGGCTGAGCAGTGTGCGCGGGCATCCACTGGCCAAACATGCCCTGGTGAGCGCCATCCTGAGCGCCGTTGCGGAAGAACAAGAACTGCCCTTTGCAGACCTGTTGCTGCGCCTGAGCAGCACTCGCCAGCGCCGCACCGCCGCTGAAGTAGGGGTGAGCATCGGCGTGCAACCTACCATCCGCCACACGCTGGAAGCCATCGAACAACACCTGGCCGAGGGCTATCGCCGCATCAAGCTCAAGATCAAACCAGGCTGGGATGTTATTGTGCTGCGCGGGGTGCGGGCTGTCTACCCAGACATCACGCTGATGGCCGACGCCAACAGCGCCTACACCCTGGCAGACCTGCCCATGCTCAAGCAGCTGGACGAGTTCAACCTGCTGATGATCGAGCAACCGCTGGCCTACGACGACATCTATCACCACAGCCTGCTGCAAAAAGAGCTTAACACCCCGCTCTGCCTGGATGAAAGCATCCATTCGCTGGGGGATGTGCAACTGGCCTGGGAACTGGGCGCCTGTGGCGTCATCAACTTGAAGCCACAACGCGTGGGTGGCTTTTTTGAGGCGGTCAGAATCCATGACTTCTGCCTGGAAAATTCCATTCCGCTGTGGGTAGGTGGAATGCTGGAAACCGGCGTGGGGCGTGCGGCTTCCCTGGCGCTGGCCTGCCTGCCGGGCATCACCCTGCCCAGTGATCTGAGCGCCACCGCCCGCTACTATGACCCCGACCTGGCCGACCCACCTTTTGTGCTGGAGGCCAGCAGCAGCACCCTCAGCTTGCCAGAGGGGCCGGGGCTGGGCATAGCCATCGTGCCAGAGCGCCTGCAGGCGCGCAAAGCGCCTTTATCCAGCAAGTGCGGGAGCAACGCCGACCATGAAGTCCTTCACCCTGGCAGAACGACCCGAGCTACTCGAACAGGTGCGCGATTTCTACCGCTTCTGGCCCGTCTTTATGAGCGAAGACCCCATCGCGGAGGCGCATTGGGACCAGATGTTGACGTACTTCCCGCAACACCAGGTGGTTTTGGTCAATGAAGACGACCGGGCACTTGGGCGCGGCTATAGCCTGCCCACCGCCTGGAGCGGCATTCCCGCCGAACTACCCGACCGTGGCTGGGATGCCGCTCTGGAGACTGGCGTTGCCAATTACCTGGCAGGCCACCCCAACAACGTCGTCTCTGCCATCGAGATCACGTTGCGCCCGGAACTGCGTGGGCAAGGCTTGAGCCGCGTCATCCTGAGCGCCATGAAAACCGCTGCCCGTGCCGCCGGATACCAACAACTGATTGCCCCCGTACGCCCCACCCTTAAGGCCCGCTATCCGCTCACCCCCATGCCAGAGTACATCACCTGGACCGAAGCGGACGGCAGCGCACCTTTTGACCCCTGGCTGCGCGTCCATTGGCGGGCCGGGGCCAGCATCGCCCGGGTGGCCCCGCAATCCATGACGATCCCAGGGAGCGTGGCCCAGTGGGAACATTGGACCGGAATGCGCTTTCCGGCGAGTGGACGCTATGCGGTGCCCGAGGCCCTGGAACCCATTGAGATTGACCGCGCCGCTGACCGTGGTCTGTATGTTGAACCCAACGTCTGGATGGTCCACCCGCTCTAGCCGGGTCGTAGCGTAACATAAGGGAAAAACCATGTTTGAAGGTAAAACGATTGGCTTTATTGGAAGCGGGGTCATGGGTGGGGCGATGATCGGCGGCCTGGTGCATAGCCACATCCTCTCGCCGGATCAAATTCTGGCAGCAGACCCCAACCCGGCTCGCCTGCACGAGCTGGCCAGCAATTTCGGGGTGCGGACCACTCAGGATAACGTCCAGACCGTGCAGGAATCTGACCTGCTGGTGCTCAGCATCAAGCCGCAGATGATTGACGACATCCTGCCGCAACCCTGCGCCGAGGGGTGCGACGTCGTGATCAGCATTATGGCGGGCATCAGCATCAGCCACATCGAGCGCGTAACGGGCAACCCGCGCGTTGTGCGCTCCATGCCCAATACACCCGCCATCATCCGCCAGGGCATGACCGTCTGGACCGCCACCCCCGCCGTTGATGAAACCCGGCGGGCCCAGGCAGCGGCCATCCTGGGGTCGCTGGGGGAAGAACTGCACGTCCCGCGCGAAGCAATGCTGGATGCAGCGACTGCGCTCAGCGGGACCGGGCCTGCCTACAGTTTCTTGTTCATGGAAGCGCTGATTGATGCCGGGGTGCACCTGGGGTTCTCGCGCCAAGTGGCGGAAAAACTGGTGCTCCAGACCATGCGCGGCGCCGTGGAATATGCTGAACAATCCAAAAACACCCGGCGGTGCTGCGCAATGAGGTCACCAGCCGGGCGGCACCTCCGCCGAAGCCATCTACCACCTGGAGAAAGGCGGCTTGCGGACGGTCATCGCGCGGGCGGTGTGGGCGGCCTATCAACGCAGCGTTCGGGCTGGGTGGTGGCGAAAAGGTCTCTGAAGCGCTGGGCGGGCATAACCCGGATATGATCGAAAACGGGCGCTAAACACAATGGATGTGCTGGAACAGACGCAACATCGCCTGGTGTTGGGCGGTGGCAACAGTTACCTGATGATCTTTGGCACTGCCGTTCTGATGATGATGGGCCTGGGCCTGCTCATCGCGGAGTTCCTCTTTGCGCCGGGCGCCGCCATCAGCCTGTTTTTGCCGGGCGGGGTGCTGCTGGCGCTCAGCCTGGTGCTGCTTTTTTCGGCGCGCTCTTTCTCCTATACCTTCGAAAAACGCACTCAGCGCATCACAGTGATGGTCGAAGGCATCCTTGATACACGGCTACACCAGCACGATATGCAGCGCGTGCGCGATGTTGACGTGGAAAGCAACGCCCCGGACCAGCCAGAAGCGCGTGGTCGTTACCGCATCCTGCTGGTAGCGGACACTGGCGAGTTGGTGCCGCTGGATCGGGCTTTTCGTTTGAACTTTACCCAGGCGACGGACGCGGCCACCATCATCCAGAACTTTCTGTTCGGAAATGCGGATTGGGCACAGGCAGAGGCAGCCGGCGGAGCAGAAGACTGGCCACCTGGCGAATAGGCGCCCTCCATGGGCTGAGGTATCGTTAGAGCGCATAGCACTCCCCAGCGACCAGGAGCTTTCGGCGATGAAGTTGCGCGAGATGCCCCCCAAGCTGTTCTGGCTGACCATCACCATGATCATCGCCAACACAGCAGGCAACATGTACTACCCGCTCTTGCCGCTTTACCTCAAGAGCCTGGGCGCCACCACGCAGGAGATCGGCACGTTCTTCACCTTGCTGATCATCTCTGGGATGAGTTTTCGCATCCTGGGGGGCTGGATTTCAGACGCAATTGGCCGGCTGCGCCCGATTGCCCTGGCAGTGCGGCAGGGACCATTGGCTATCTCTGCGCCCTGGCGGCGCCTAGCTGGGAATGGGTGATGGTGGCCGTGCTGTTCAGCGAGATGAGTGTTTCGCTGGTGGCCCCCAGCTACCAGGCCTACATCGCAGAAAACGCCCCAGAAGGCAAAACCGCCAGCACCTTTGGCCTGGTCGAAGCGATGTTTGTGCTGTGCATGATTATCGGCCCCCTGCTGGGCGGCTTTCTGGTACACACCTTTGACTACAAAACGATGGTTGCCGCCGCCACGGTCATTTACGCCACGGCCACGCTCATGCGCCTGGCGATGGCACGCCATGCCACCGCCCCGGTGCGGCCCCTGAACCCAGCCGCGCTGGTGGCCGACCTGCGTAAGATCATGCTGCTGTTCGCGGGTGGGGGCTTGCTGCTGTGGATTTTTGCCGTGGATGGCCTGATTGACGCCGGGATGCAGCTTGCCCTGCCCTTCCTGCCGCAATACGTCACCCGGTTGGAGAACGTGAACGAAGCCACCTATGGCATCCTGAGCGCACTGATGGCCGTTATAGCGATGCTGGTGCTCATCCCGGCTGGGCGGCTTTCGGACCGCTGGGGCGAGCACACCAGCCTGGCACTGGGCGTCAGCATGATGGGCCTGGCCTGGCTGATCCTGGCCCAGTTCCAGGCCTTGCCCGTGTTTGCGCTGGTCTTTGCGACGGCAGGCGCCGCCGATGCCTTTATCCGCCCTGCGCTGTCGTCCATCATTAGCCAGGCAGTCCCCAAAGAGTCCCTGGGGATAGTCTGGGGGTGTTCCTGACCGCGCTGGGCGTGATGGCTATCCCTGCGCCCTATCTGGGCGGCCTGCTTTATGACCTGGTCGATCCTTCCGCCACCTTCATGGCCGCCGCGCTACTCTGTTGGTTGGCGGTGCCGCTGGCCTGGCTAAAGTTGCGGCGCCCCTCGGCACAACCAACGCCTCCCGCCAACCCGCCTGAGCTGCAACCCATTGCCGTGGGCGATTAACCCCTCCTAACGACACTCGCGATTGCCTCCGGGGCAATTCCTGGCACAATCCGCGCTTCGCGTGCTGCTAAGGATTGCCCCATGTCTCTGCCCAATCTCCCCCCCCAACTTGCGCTGGCTCACGCTCACCATGATCGTTGGCAACATCGCCACCTGGATGTACATGCCCTTCTTGCCGCTCTACCTGGGCTCACTGGGCGCCTCTGCGGAACAGGTGGGCATTTTCTATACGGTTCAGGTGGCGGCTTCGCTGGCTTCGCGCATCGTCGGCGGCTGGATTTCGGACCACATGGGGCGTCTGGCTGCGGTCTGGATGGGCAGCATCCCCGGTTGGTTGGCGCTGGTGGGCTTTCTGCTGGCACCCACCTGGGAATGGCTGATGGTTGTGGTGCTGGTTCGGCAGATGGGTGTTTCGCTGGTGGCGCCCAGCTTTCGCGCCTACATTGCAGAGAACGCCCCAGAAGGCAGCCTCAGCCGGACCTTTGGCCTGGTGGAGGGGCTGTTCCTGATCTGCAACATCATCGGACCGTTGCTGGGCGGGGTGCTGATCGAACGGGTGGGCTATCAGGCGATGTTTGCCGTCGCCACCATCATTTTTACTATTGCGCTGCTCATTCGGCGCTGGTTGGCACGCCGAGCCAATGAACGGGTGCAACTGGGTGCGTTGCGTGTGGCCAGCCTGGGCGCGGACCTGCGAAACGTCCTGGGGATGCTGGCAGTGGGTGGCCTGCTGTTCTGGCTCTTTGTAACCGATGGCCTGATGGATGCCGCGCTGCAACTCCAGAATACCTTTGCCGCGCTCTACATGCGCGATGTTCTGAGCATCGGCGAAACGGAGTTTGGCGTATTGATGTCGGCATTTTCTGTGGTGGCAGCGTTGAGCATGGTTCCGGCGGGCATGTTGGCCGACCGCTATGGCGAGCGCTGGAGCATCGCGCTGGGAGCTGGTAGCGGTGCGCTGCTGTGGCTGGTCATCACCCAAACCAACTCGCTCCCGCTAGCGATGGCCTGTTTTTGTGCCCTGGGGGCCGGTCGGGCGCTGGTGGAACCCGCTTTTTCAGCCCTGGTGAGCCGGGCTGTCCCGCGTGAATCGTTAGAGATGACCTGGGGCGTGTTCCTGACCGCCTTTGGGCTGGTGGCGATCCCTGCCCCATATGTCGGCGGGCTGCTGTACGATTACAGCAGCCCGCAGGCGACGTTCTACCTGGTGGCAGGGCTGGCAGTGGCAACCATCCCGTTGGTTCTGGCGCGCCTACACGCGCCAGAACCCGGCCCTCAACTGGCTGCCGCTACCAGCAGCACCGATTAACTACTTGAGCTTCAAGCGTTTGTTCAGGTAATCAATCCAGTACGGGTCAATGTAGGCTTCGCGCTTCAGGTCCGGCATCACACCTGCGATGTGCTCGCGCAGGGCCTCAAAGCGATTCCGGTAGAACTCGCGAAGCTGGTCAAAGACCTCACCATCCAGCGAAACCGCAAACTCGTCGTAAAGCTCCAGCATGCGCAACCACAGGATCAACTGTTGCGGCAAGCTATGCACCCGCGCCATCTGATCATGCAGGCGGTTGAACTCCTCGGTATCGTAGTAGTAGAGGAACTCTTCGCCAATTTCGTATTGACCACGCACCGCTGAATATACACACCAATCTGGCTCGTTGATGGTTTTCTTGAACTCTGACATGGCGGTATGGAAACGCGTCCGGCTGACCTTGGGGTCCGTATCCGGATAGATTGCGTCGATCAACTCGTTGAGGGTGGCGATGCGCTTTTCCAGCATGTAGAGCAGCAGCTTTAGCCCGATGTTGCCATAAACCGCTCGGCTGCGGGTGGTGTCTTCGCCCATCAAAACGCGTGGTGACCCAAAACCATAGATACGGAGGAAGGTGGTATTGTTGGCGTGGTTCTGGTCGGCTGCATTGCGGATCATCTTGCGCGCAGCCGTAGACCACTGGCTGAAGAGATGCACTCGCGAGAACTCATGAATACGCACCACATGATGCGCGCTGCCGATCAGGTTAAGCAGGTTCTCTTGCTTACGCATGCTTTCGGCCACCAAGTTGCTCTCGCCGCGCTGGGCATAGAGCCAGGTGGAAATGAGCCAGGCTCGGCTGGCGGAACGATATTTGCGCTGCGTGCTAAAGTAGTGCACGGCCTCGTTAATTTCATCAATTGCCTGATGAGACACATTGCCACTAACTGCATTAATAAAGCCGCGCAGCACCCGCGCCTCGTTAGAAAGCTGGGGGTCTGGCTCCACACGCGGCATGATCTCACCCAGCAAATGCTGAGCACGGTCAAAGTGGAAGTGCAAGGCCGCTTCCCACGCCTTGAGCAGCAAGTAGTCCACAGCCAGA
>JAAUUD010000089.1 GCA_012031655.1 Anaerolineae bacterium
CTTTTTTTGAGGGCGGACGTATCACGCGACGATAGCATCCATTATTTGATAGTTGAGGGCCAGCCCACCCCCGTCCACGAAACCGAATTTGCCAGGGATTCCGTATTTAGCTACCACCACAGCTATCTCCCCGACTACGTAGCTGAAAAAACCCAGGGACAGATCCCCGCCGCTGCGGTTGAACGGTTCCTACTGGCCGAGCTGCGGGCCGGCACCCAAACCCGCCTAGAAAACCTGCACCACAATCCATGTGTGGTGGTTGATGCCGAAACCCAGGAAGATTTAGACGGTTTTGCCGCCGATGTTCTGACCGCCGCCCAAAAGGGCAAACGCTTCCTCTTTCGCAGTGCAGCCAGTCTCCTGACCTCCTTGGCCAAACTTGGCCCCCAGGCCGTTCCCGCCACCGACATGGCCCAGTACCGTGCCAGCAATCGTCCCGGCGTCATCTTAATCGGCTCCCACGTCCAGAAAACCACCCAGCAGCTCCAGGAATTGCTCAAAGACCCCACCGTCTTTCCCATTCCCATCGATATTGTGCCGCTGCGCGATCGCCTGGATCTCGCCGCCGCGCTGCGCCAAGAGACACTCACCAAAGTCCAAGCCGCTCTCGATCTCGACAAAACCCCGATTATCTTTACCTCCCGCCAGGAATTACAGTTTGGCGACCCAGAGGAACGCCTGGCCGCCGTACCAGTGGCTCACCTTCTCGAACCACTCGGGCGACATGATGTGTTCGAACGCGATCTCGCGCAGGCCGTGCTCCCAGATGAGGTCTGGGGGCAACCCCTTGGCGCGGGCGGTCTGGATGAAGGGTGCGGCCAGCGCGCTGGATAGGGTGGTTTCCAGCACGCGCCCGATGGCCCCACCACTATGAAAACCCAGGACCAGCGCCGGTAGAAGCAGGCTAGCCAGGCTACTTTCGCCGCCGGAGGGCAGCCACCCCAGTTGCGTGCTAAACAGAAAAATCACCAGGGTGGCGGTCCAGTAGGCGGGTGCGGCCAGCGCCAGGGTGATCAAGGCGCGGCAACATTCGGCCCACAGGCGCAGCAGCAGTGGGCGGGTTTCCAACAAAGCTGGCAAGCTGGCGCCACTGCCCCACACCAGCCCGAACAGCAGCCCAACCCCCGCCGAGGCCAGGGCGAGCATCAGGGTGGGGGCCAGGCGTGCAGCCAGCATGGCGGTAACCGGCTCCTGAGTGATCAACGACTGACCAAGCTTGCCATGGAGGAGATCGCGCCAGTAGCGGGCATATTGCCAGAGGATCGGTTCATCCAGGCCCAACGCGGTACGACGTGCCTGGATTTGTTCGGTGCTGGCACCCCCGCTACGCAACTGAGCGCTTACCGCGTCCCCTGGCAGCGCCCGCAGCGCCAAAAAGCTGAGCGTCAGCGCCAGCCAGAGCGTGAGGGCTAGTCGGACCATTGAAAATTTGGCAGGAGCGGCCACCAGCCATTGGCGCTAAAGATCACCCCTTTTAGCTCGACGCTGGCTCCATTCAGGTTCACGTAGTCACGGATGGGCAAGATCGCCGCCGCCTGCATGATGCTTTCCTGAGCAGCGCCATAAAGCTGGGCGCGTTGCGTATCATCCAGGGCGCGGGCCGCCTGGAGCAGCCATTCATCCACCTGCGGATCGGCATAGCCGCCCCAGTTTTTGGGGCCACTGCTGGAGAAATAGTCGCGCAGGAGGTCGGCATCGGTGCCAAAGCTATATTCCGCCACCAGGTGGAACGCGCCGCTTTCGATGGCTTCCAGCAGGGCGGGGAAGGTGGGCACCTGCGTGATATTCACCGTAATGCCCAGTTGGTCCCATTGATCAGCAATGGCCTGTGCAACCTCTGGGATGTAGCCCCAGGGCGGAACGAGCATCTCCAGTTCCAGGGGCTGGCCGTCGCGCTCCAGACGACCGTCTTCATCGCTATCGGTGACGCGTGCCAGGCTCAGGAGGCGTTCGGCTTCGGCCTGGCTAAACGGATAGTAGGCGGAAACCTCCGGGTTGTAGAAAGGCGTAACTGCGCTCAGTGGGCCATAGGCAGCCGGCGACTGACCAGCGAAAATGGCATCCACAATAGCAACACGGTTGGTGGCATGGATGAGTGCCTGACGCAGGCTACGATCATCAGTCGGGCTGCGCTGCATATTGAAGATAAATTGAAGGGGTTGGCCCGGGATGGCCTCTGGGTAGATGCGGATGGCGCTGTTGCCCAACAGCAACTCGGCATCCACCGGCGGAAGCTCGCCCACGATACCAACAAGGCCAGATTGCAGTGCATCATCGCGCGTGGCGGCATCCACAAAAAAGCGAAATTCCACCTCGGGCAGCGGGGCGGGGTTATCCGTGGCATAAAAGGGTGGCCCCCAGGCGTAATCTGGGTTGCGCTCCAGTACGATTCGGTCGCCAGGAACCACCTCCTTCACGCGATAGGGGCCCGTGCCCACCTGGTTCCATTGATAGGTTCCATCCGTATGATTGGCCAACGCCAGCGGGCTGGCGATGCCCAGATAAACCTGACTTAGCCCATCCAGCAGTGGGGCATAAGGTTCATCCATCTGAATCTGAAAGGTCAGGTCATCCACCAGGGCATAGCCGCGATAGCTGGGGCCCAGCAGCGCCCGCGCCCGTTGCGAGCCAAAGGCCGGGTCCATGATGCGGTCGAAGTTCACCGCAATCGATGAGGCCGTGAGCGGCTCGCCATCATGAAAAGTAACCCCTGCCTTGAGGATAAAAGTATAGGTGCGGCCATCTGGGGAGATCGTCCAGCTTTGCGCCAGGCCAGGCTCAAAGGTCTGGGTCTGCGGGTGGCGGTAAACCAGCGTATCGTAGACGGACATAAAGGGAATACCCAACTCTGCCGACTGGTTGAAGTGCGGGTCAAAACCGCTGGGCAGCAGGGTGAGGCCATAGACCAGACGTTCCGGGTTGGTGGTTGTCTGCGGCGTGCCTTCCTCATCCAACAGGCTCAGCAGGCCCACGCCACTCAGGGCCAGGCACAACAGCCCCACCAAAAAGAGCGGGTAAATGAACAACCGGAGAGAACGACGACGGCGGCGGCGCATGGGCAAAGCTCCTCAAGCCAAAGATGGGGGTTGTCTAACTGAGATGACCTGCGTATCTTCTGATGCAATGGTAACGGCGCACAACCGTAGGGAAGTGGTGCGCGCATCCATTTTCGCTAAAGGTTATGCTCCTGTCGAGGGGATTCTCATGGCAGCGTTTGGCAATACAGACTTCACGCTACTTTCACCCGAGGAAGTGCCCAAGCCAATCTACCCGTATCGCCGGGTATGGCGCGCCTTGGCGCTGGAAGTTGGGGCGATGCTGGCGATGGTCGGGCTGGTGTTGGGCGGCGTCCAGGTGGGTATTTTGCGGGATGTGCCGTCGAACAACTGGGGCCTGCTGCTGATCCTCGTCCCCACTGCGGTTTATCTGTATGTGTCGGTGCGTGGCGAACTGCGCGTCCCCCAACCCCGTGAAGGGCTGTTGACGGTCACCCTGTTTAGCGCCTTGTTGGCGAATGGGGTGGGGGTGCCCTTGGTGGAGGATTTCTTCCAGCCGCGTTTTGTGGCTGGCCGAGGCAGGCTTTTTTACCCGGGTGCTGGGCTACACCTGCACGGTCGGCGTGACTTCAGAGCTATTGAAGTACATCGCCATCCGCTACACCATCTTTCCGAGCCGCATCCGCACCCGGTTGGACGGCCTGGCCTACAGTGTGGCGGCTTCGGTGGGGTATGCAGCGGTGCTGAACCTGCACCTGGTTTTTGACCCTGACCCCACTGTGACCGCAGACGCACAACGCATTGCTATCAACTTCATTTCTCAGGTAGGCTTTGGGTTGATTATGGGGTTCTTTTTGGGCGAACTGGCCCTGCACGACCGTCCCGCGCTATTTCTGGGGGCGGGCCTTGCGCTGGGGGCGCTGGCGAATGGCCTTTACATTGCGTTTCGTGCGATTGCAGCAGGGTCGGGCTTCAGCGTCTCGAACCTCAATGGGCTGATCCTGGTGGTGTTCTTTGTGCTGGGTGTGGCGCTGGCGGTGAATTTCCTCATTCGCACCTTTGATGCGCGTGATGCCGCTTTGCAGGGGGAAAGGCAGATGATCTCATGAGCATTCGGACGCTGGATGAACGTCAACTTGGGTTGCGGCGTTCGCAGGTGGTCAACAGCCTGGTCATTTTGCTGGTGGCCGCAGGCTTGATGGGCATTGGGGTGTTGATGCGGAGTTCCACGCTGGCGGCCACGCAAGAACTGGTGCAGGATGAAGCCGGGATTCGAGCGCAGATTCCGGTGAATTGGTTGGTGGATACCGATGACCCGCGTTTTGTGCTCCAGGCCCAGGACCCCAGCGCGGTTCCGTTCAAGACAACATTACGCGTGGCCATTTTGCCAGTCGGTGAAGGCGCTTCTCCGCGAAATGTGGTTGAATTTCTGATCCTGCAACGGGCAGCGCTTTCGGCTTTTCGGGTGCTTTCCATCGAGAGCATTACGCTTAACGAGCAAAGCGCGCTGGAAATGAATTATGCCTATGTGGAAGAAGAGCCCAACCCTTTTTTGAGCGCGCTGCCCGTGGTGGTGCAAGGGCGTGACGTGGTGGTGATCCGTGGACAGCAGGCCATTGTGGCGACTTTTCTGGAGGAGCGTTCGCGCTTCATCGCGAACGAATTCCTGTTCGACAACTTCCTGACAACCTTGGAGTATTGAGCGATGGCCTGGCTTTGGCGCATGGCTTTGATCGTGGTGTTGGTGAGCAGCCTGGCGTTGCCGGTTGCCACTGCACAGGATGATGACGAGGCAACCCCTGCCCCGCCGCTGGTGGAACTGAACACGGTCAACATCAAGCAAGCGACCGTGTTCTTGATGCAGGTTGTGGATACCCCGGCAGGGCCGGTCACGAGTTGTGTGGGGTCGGGTACGCTGGTGAGCACGGATGGGCTCATCCTGACGAACGCGCATGTGGTGTCGCCAAGCCCCTCCTGCCAGGCGGATCGGATTGTGGTGGCGCTGTCCTTGCGCGTGGATGAACCTGCCGTCCCCACCTACGTTGCCGAGATTCTGGATGCTAACCGAGGCTATGATCTGGCGGTGTTGCAGATTACGCGCTTTATTGACGGGCGCACCGTGGACCGTAATACCCTCAAACTCCCCATTTGTGGAGCTTGGAGATTCCTCCGCTGTGCGGCTGGATGATACCATCACGGTTTTTGGTTACCCAGATATTGGCGACACGCCGATTGATGTGGTCCGGGGCACGGTCAGCGGCTTTACCGCTGAGGCGCGTGCCGGGGACCGGGCCTGGTTACGCACCAATGCTCCCATTCCCGGCGGCATGACTGGCGGCGGCGCCTATAACCAGGCCGGACGCTTGATTGCCATCCCTACCATTTCCCCGGCGCGGGTGGCAGGCGAGGCCATCGACTGCCGGGGCGTGCACGACTCAAACGGCGATGGCCAGGTGGATAGCCGCGACATCTGCATTCCAATCGGGGGGTTCATCAGCGCGTTGCGTCCGGCGAACCTGGCGCGCGGGCTGGTGCGGGCGGCGCGGTTGGGCATCACCCTTGCAGAGGACTTCGCCCCAGCGGAGTTCGCGCCCTCCAGTGACCCCCCAAGCTTTAGTCGGCTGTTCACTTCAACAGGCGTAAACGCCGCTGGCATGCCGATTAATGTGGTTGGGCGGGTGCCTGCTGGCACCAACAGCCTGTATCTGTTCTTTGACTACCGCAACCTGGAAGACGGGATGATCTATGAGTTGCGGACCAGCATCAACGGGTTAAATAACCCGAACTTCAGCCTGCCGCCAGTGACCTGGAGCGGAGGGCCGCGTGGGCTGTGGTATATCGGCTCGTCGGGCATTCCCTGGCCCAATGGGGTCTATGAATTTACCCTGTTCATTGAGGGGCGGCAGGTTGCCAGCCATCAGATCACGGTGGGCGGCGCACCGGAACCAACACCGCGTTTTTCGGACATTTCTTTTGGCCTGGAGAACCTGCAAGGTGGGGTCGAAGGCACCAACTTCATCCTGCCAGAAACCAACATCGTGCGGGCGCGCTTCAATTTTCGGGATATGCAGAACGACCTCCCCTGGCTGCAACGCTGGTTCTATGGCGATCAGATTATTGCAGAAATTCCGGGCACCTGGCCCGAAGGCACCCAGGGGGTGAGCACCGCAGCGGCGATTTCTAGTGAGGTTGGGTTGTTAGCTGGGCGCTATCGGCTGGAGTTGTACATCGGAGAAACGCTCGCGGCCACCTCTGACTTTGTGGTCGCCGGAGGGGCCGAGGCGGCACAGGCGCAGATTTTCGACAGCTTTGTTTTTGCCGCTGGAGAGATCGCGCGCCAGCCCCAGCCGCCCATCGGGCAGGAGTTTGTGGGCGGCCTGCAGCGCTTGTACGTGTTCTTCAATTGGCGCCAGCTCTCCCAGGCCACCCCCTGGACCTGGCGCTGGCTGGTGGATGGGGACGTGATGTTTGAAGTCAACACTTTTTGGGCTTCTGCACCGACGGGCGAACGCTACTTCCTGGCCCTGGAGGGGCGGCCTAATTTGCCGGACGCGACCTACACCTTTGAGATTGAGCTAGGTGGCATTGTGGTAGAGTCCGTGGAAGCTCGGGTTGGGCTGGGGCAGCTGCCCCTGGGCGTGTTTGCCAGCGCGGAGGGCGTGCAACTGACCGGGCGCATTCTGGATGCTGCAACGGGTGATGGCATTCCGGGCGCGATCATGATCCTGCTGTTGCCAGAGTTCAGTGTGGAGGACTTCACCTGGGATGCACAGCAAATCCTGGATGTGGCGCTGGCCGATGAGCGCGGCTTCTACCAGTTGCCCAGCTTGCTGGCGCGCGGCACCGAAGACGAACCCTTGCTTTATAGCCTGCTCGTCCGTGCGGAGGGCTATCTGCCTATGCAAGCGGATGGCATCCCGGTCACGCCAAGCACGCAAAGCCCGCTAACCTTGAATGTGGAGTTAAACCAGGACTGATGATGTGGCTAAGAGGTTTGCTATGTGTGGGGCTGTTGCTGAGCAGTGGTAGTTTGGCGCTGCCAACAGGCCACGCCCAGCCCGAACTCCGCGACCTGGACGCCACCGCCCAGGCCATCATTGCGGACATGACACCCGCGCAGCGGGTTGGGCAGTTGGTGGTGGTGACTTTTGAAGGCACGCTGCCCAGCACAACCGTAGCCCAGCTCACGCAGGATTACCATGTGGGCGGGGTTATGTTGCTGGCGGCCTACCAAAACATAGCGGGGGGTGCCAACAGTCCGGCGCAGATTCGCTTTTTATCCAATGAACTGCAATCCGGTGTCTATTCTGCGGCGGCGCGGGCCGGGCTGCCTTATGTGCCGCTGTGGATTGGCACCACGCACAGCGGTGATGGCTTCCCCGGGACGCAGATCACCGCCGGGACGACGCCTTTGCCCAGCTATCTGGCGTTGGGGGCAACCTGGGAACCGGCCGATGCACGGCTAACCGGGCGTATCGCCGGGACAGAGCTGGCCGCGATGGGCATTAACCTGTTGTTTTCTCCTGCGCTGCAATTGGCCGGGCCAGCAAGCGCACCTGGGGTGGCCACCTTTGGTGGCGATCCCGGGTGGGTGGCCCGCCTGGCCGAAGCCTACTTC
Source organism: Anaerolineae bacterium (assembly GCA_012031655.1). GTDB lineage: Bacteria > Chloroflexota > Anaerolineae > Aggregatilineales > J027 > JAAUUD01. The sequence continues at coordinate 7,615 of JAAUUD010000089.1, forward strand.
GAGGGGCTGCTGGAAGGCAGCGAGACGCGTTTGATGATCGTGGCCGAAGGGCTACCAGGTGTGGGAACCCTGCCCGCCCTGCCTGGGGATGTCATCCCGGTGTTGCCCCGCACGCTGGATAACCTATCAGCAGCGGAGTTGCGCCCCTTTGCAACCTTGCTGGCGGACGCTGCGGGTCCCATGGGGGGGGTGCAGTGTGCCAACCTGCGCTATTTGCTGCCCGGCACGCACCCCGCCAGCCAGCCGCCGCTTTGCCTGGATGAGCCACGCCTGGCAGCCGTGTTACAAGCGGCGGAGGTTGGCCTTTGGCGGGTGGACGGCCTGCTGATGAGCGATTGGTTGGGCAGCGAGGCCCTGCAAGAGTGGGCACAGGATGCGCGTTTTCCCAGCCGCCAGGTGGCCCGCGATGCGCTGATGGCCGGGAATGATGTTTTGCTGTTGGGCAGCCCTACCCCTACGGATAACCCTTTTACCCTGGAAGTCATTGCAGATACGCTGGCGTTTTTTGAACAGAGCTATAACTCGGATCCGCTCTTCAAGGCGCGGGTAGATACCGCCTTGCTCCGCGTGATTAAGCGCAAGCTGGCACTGTATGAGGGTGATTGGTCATTACCCCAGGTTGAAGTGAGCAGTGAAGCCCTGGCACAGGTGGGGCGGGTTCAGTGAAGCGCTCTTTCCGGTGGCGCAACGTGCGGTGACCTTGCTCTTTCCAGAGAACCCGCAACTGGTTAGCAGGCCCGGTCGGGAGGATGAAATTGTGATCCTCACCGACACTGCCGAGTTTCGGGCATGCCCAACCTGCCCGGAACTCGCGCGGGTGCCGGAAGGAGCCATCGCCAGCACCCTTCAGCGCCTTTATGGGGATACCGGGAGCGGTGAATTGAGCGATGTCCTCATCAGCAGTCATCCCCTGAACGCAGTGGGGGAACTGCTAGGGTCGGCGTCACCTGGGGGCACGTTAGCAAGCGACCTGGCAGGTGCGGATTGGGTCATCCTGGTGGTTCAGGATGATGCAGAAGACCTGGCGAGGCGTTTTCTGGTGGCCCGCGAGCGTTGGCTGGCTGAGGATGCACAGGTCATATGGATTGCACTGGGGGCACCCGTGCAGCTTGATGCCACCGCCATCAGCCACTTGAGCGCCTACTATGGCGTATTCAGCCATACTCCCCCTTTTCTGGATGCCTCGGCACGGGCCATCTTGGGGGATGTGCCGCTCACGGGGGCGCCGCCCCTTTCGATCCCAGCCCTGAATTATGATGTGGAACGCGCTACGCAGCCTAACCCAGCGCTTTCCATTGGCCTGAACCTGGGCAGCTCAACCGAGCCAGAACGCCAGGTGCGGAGCTTGCGCGTGGGCGATAGCGTCCTGGTGCGAACCGAGCCAATCTTCGACCGGAACGGTAATCTGGTGAGTGATGGCGTCCCGGTGATGTTCGAACTGCGCTACGTGGATGATGGATTGGCCTTGCAACAGGTCGAAGCTACCGAAGATGGCATTGCGCGCACACGCTTTTTATTGCCACGGGCCGGGCAGGTGCGCATCAGCGCCAGCAGCGGCGCTGCCAGCACGCGGGAGCCCCTGGAACTGGCCGTGCTGGATGTGGCAACAGTCGCCTTGCCCGGTGGGACCCCCACGCGTAGCGCGAACGTGGCCATCAGCAACACCCCCGCGCCCACCATTGTGGCCAGCACACCGGTCCCGCCTACGGTGACGCTGGTTGCAGCGCCGCCGCTGCCGGAGGAGGCCAACCGCGCCCTGGTGAACATCAGCGATTTCTTCCTCTCGTTGTTGGGCATTGTCATCATGATTTTCCCGGCGATAGCGGCAGGGTGGGCCACTTCGCGGTCAGTTGATGGGAGTTTGCGGATTGTGCTGGGCACTGTGGTGGCCGCCCTGACAGGCTATGTTTACTATGGTATGGGTGGGCCGGGGGCGAGTGTGGTCCGTGATGTGCTGGGGGAGGTGGCGGCGGTCCTGGTGGCGACCACCTCTGGCGCGTTGGGGCTGGCCTTTACGTGGTGGACCATGCAAGGGTTGGATGAAGAGCGCCCCTAGGCAGGCTGCTTTGTTTATAGCGGCGGCGAGAAAAAGGTTACGATGATGGCCGCAATAAGCAGCAGCATGGCCAGCAACGCCAGCACCACGTTACCGCGTGCCAGGTCGGGGTCGTAGAGCACCAGGATGCTTTGCCCCAGGCTAGCGGCGCGTAAACCCGGTTGCACACGCCGGGGCAGGGGGTCCTCTGCTTTGAGCAAGGCGTTACGAAACTGGGCCACATCGGTGGGCCGGTCATCCGGGTGCATGGCCATAGCCCACAAGATGGCCTGAGCAGTGCGTTCAGAAAGCGCCGCGTTGAGGTGGCACGGATCGGCCAATGAACGCGGGTTGAGGAAGCGCTGTTTGGCTTCGACCGGTGCTTTGTTGGTGGCCAGGTGATAGAGCGTGGCGCCAAAGCTATAGATATCGCTGCGGGCGTCCGTGTGGGCGGTGTCATCGCCGTATTGCTCCAGCGGCGTATAATGCAGGGAGCCGCGCCCCTGGACGACCGTAATGGTTTCGCTTTCCTCATCGGCTTCCAGCACTTTGACCAGCCCAAAATCCACCAGCTTAATGCGCTCATCGGGCGTGAGCTTGATGTTGGCTGGCTTGATATCACGATGGAGGATGCCCTGGGTGTGCAGAAAAATGAGCGCTTCGGCCAGTTGTTCGGCCCAGGTGAGCAGATCGTTTTCAGGAATGTGGCGGTCCTGGCGGATATGTTGCTCGATGATCAAGCGCAGGTCATAGCCGGGCACATAGTCCATCACCAGGAAATCGCGGCTGCCTTCGCTAAAGAAGTCCGAGACTTTGGGTAGGGCAGGGTGATCAAGCCGGGCCAGGATGCTGGCTTCGCGCTGGAACTGCTGGCGTTGTTCAGCGCGTTCTTCTTCGTTAGCATCTGCGGCAAAGCGGATTTCCTTGAGGGCCGTCAGGCGCCCTGCCAAGCGAGTATCCTCCGCCTGATAGACGGCTCCCATACCGCCCTGCCCAATAGGCTGTATAATCCTGTATCTCTCACGCAGCACATCACCGGGTTGAAGGCGCTTAGGTTCCACTGGTCAAAACTCCGATCATGTCTTAGCATATCAGGGGTAGAGGAGGTTTCGCAATAATGCAAGACAATAACGCTAACCCCGTTCTGATTATCCTGGAAGGCGAGCAAATTGGGCAACGCTGGACCATCGACGGGCAGGAGTTCGTCATTGGGCGCGGGGCCGATTGTGATCTGGTATTGCCAGAGCGCCAGGTCTCGCGTGAGCATGTGCGCATCTATCGCGAGGGCGAGCAATACTTTTTGCAGGACCTGGACAGCAAGAACGGAACCTGGCTGAACAGCGATCCAGTGAAGAATACCACGGTCCGTCTGGAAGATGGGGACGAGATCTCGATTGCGCTGGCTGTGCGGATGACTTATGTAGCCAGCGAATCGACGGCGCCCTTGACCGGTGAGGTGAAGCCGCCTTCTAAGGGTATCTTGCGCCTGGACCGCGATTCGCGGCCGCGTGTT
>JAAUUD010000090.1 GCA_012031655.1 Anaerolineae bacterium
TGCCGAAGAGGAAGTGCCGTTCGTGGTGGGGCCGCTGTCGTTCCAAAGCCCATCGGTGAGCTTGCTCGCGGTGGCGGGGCTGTCCTCGGCGGGTGCTTCGGTGGCTTCTGCTTCAAGCGAGGTGCGTTCCAGCACCACCGCATCATATTGGGCGTGCAGGTCGGCGCTATCGCCACTAAAGCTCAAAGCGCCATCGCCAAAAATATCCAGGGTGAGCGTCCCCAGGCGCAACCAGCTATCGGTTACGCGGCTGTAGAGCCAGGCCACATATTCCTGATCTGCGCCGGGTTGCGCCAGCCCGGTGGCGTTGATCACCAGGGCGCGCCCGCTGGAAAAGCGCAGCTCGCCCAGGCTGGGTTGCTCTGGCACGGGAGAAGCCGCTTCCGTCGGTGCGGCAGTGGGCGCTGTGGTGGCTGGCGCGGTAACTGCCTCGGTGACCTGGGCCCCGATGCCGCCTGTGTTATCTGTGGTTTCGTCGTCTTCGCCATCACCACCGCTCAGCAGCAAGGCTGCTGCCACCGCCGCCACAACCAGCAGCACGGCCACCACCCCGCCACCTAACCACCCATTCCGCCGCCTTGTTCCAGCTGGCGCCGAGGATGCCGTTTGCACGGTCTGGGCAGGTGGTGTTTGGGCAGGCTGCTGCGTGGTGCTAACCACAAAGGTGGGGGCTTCGCTGGCGGGTTCTTCCCGTGTGGAGCGCGCCGGAGAGGGCGTCTCGACGCTGCGCATGGTGGGTGCTTCGACCAGGCTCCCAACTGCCACACTCCCTAAGGGCGCCTGGCCACGGGCAGCGCTCTCCAGGTCATTGGCAAATTGCAGGGCGTTCTGGTAGCGGTCCAGTGGCTCTTTGGCCAGGGCCCGCCGCAACACAGCGTCTATTTGCGGAGAAAAACGCGCATCGACCTCCAGCAGGGAGGGCACGGGGTCGCTCACGTGCTTAAACATCACCATCATGGGGGTTTCGGCGGTGTAGGGGTGTTGCCCCGTGAGCAGTTCAAAGACCACCACGCCCAACGCATAAATGTCCGCGCGGCCATCAATCGTGCTCAGGCCGCGCCCTTGCTCCGGCGCCATGTAGGCTGGCGTGCCCAAAAAGCCCCCAGAGGCCGTGAAGTGCTTGTTAGACTCTAACAGCTTGGCAATGCCAAAGTCGCTGAGCAGGGGGTTGCCTTCGGCATCCAGCAAAATGTTATCTGGCTTGATGTCGCGGTGGATGATCCCCTGACGATGTGCATAGTCCACTGCGCCGCCGACCTTGCGCAGTAAATCGACCACCTGGTTGATGGGCATGGCGGTATCCTGGGTGCGTTCGCGCAGCGAGCCCCCTTCCATCAGCGGCATCACCAGGTACAAAATGCCCTCTTCGGTGCCAAAGTCAAAGATCGGCAGGATGTGCGGGTGTTGCAGGCGGGCAATGGTGCGGGCTTCTTGCTGAAAGCGGTCGGTGAACTGGGCATCCTGGCCCGGGTGCGGCGGCAACACCTTAATCGCCACATAGCGGTCGATTTCGGCGTGGTAGCCTTTGTAGACGGTGGCCATGCCCCCCTGGCCCACAAAGGCTTGTACTTCGTATTTGCCCAGTTTGCGGCCCAGCAACGAATTTCCGCTCATGATAATTGCCCCATCTTCATTTCCCTAGTTAATGATACAGCGAAGGCCCAGCAGATGAAAGCGCAGAAAAAACCCTTGCCAAGCCGTGCGAACTTCCTTACAATCACTCTATAAACGTTGGGGTGTTAGCTCAGTTGGTTAGAGCGCTGCGTTGACATCGCAGAGGTCAGAAGTTCGAGTCTTCTACATCCCACACCCGCATCCAAAGCGAGCCTGGCTCGCTTTTTTGATTCTGCCCGCCTGATCATCGTCACATGCAGCGGGTGCCAGGTGGCCCTTTTTGCTCGTACCAGACACCAGCTCGATATACAATCCTCCTGGGCAGGCAACTGCCCCAGAAAAATTGCCGTTTACTCTAGACAAGGACGCACGCATGTCTGCAACCAAGGTCCTCATCATGGGCGCTGCTGGGCGCGACTTTCATAATTTTAACACCTATTTTCGCGATAACCCGGCCTATGAAGTGGTGGCCTTCACCGCCACGCAAATTCCCGGCATTGAGGGGCGTCTCTACCCGGCAGAGCTGGCCGGTTCGTTGTATCCACAGGGCATTCGGATTCATGAGGAAAACGCCCTGGAACCCTGATCCGGAACACCAGGTAGAGCAGGTGATCTTGCCTACAGCGACATCTCGCACGAATACGTGATGCACATGGCCTCGCGCGTGCTGGCCGTCGGGCGGACTTCCGCCTGATGGGTGCCGCGCAGACCATGCTCCCCAGCCAGCGCCCGGTGGTCTCGGTGGGGGCTGCCCGCACCGGCAGCGGCAAAAGCCAGACCTCGCGGGCGGTGGTGGCCATGCTCCAGGCAATGGGCAAGCGCGTGGTGGCTGTGCGCCACCCCATGCCCTATGGCAACCTGATGGCCCAGAAAGCCCAGCGCTTTGCCGAATATGACGACCTGGACGAGTACGAAACCACCATCGAAGAGCGCGAAGAGTACGAACCCTACATTGACCGTGGTGCCATCATCTATGCCGGCGTAGACTACGCGGCCATCCTGCAAGCTGCCGAACAAGAAGCCGATGTCATCGTCTGGGATGGCGGCAACAACGACCTGCCCTTCTACCGCGCCGATTTTCATATTGTGGTGGTGGACCCCCACCGCCCCGGTCACGAGTTGCGCTACCACCCCGGCGAAGCCAATGTGCGCCTGGCGGATGTCGTCATCATTAACAAAGTGGATACCGCCAATTATGCCGATGTTTTGCAGGTGAGGCAGAATGTGCAAAGCATCAATCCGCATGCGGTGGTGCTGGAAGCCGCCTCGCCCGTCTTTGTGGAGGCAGGCGAGCAAATCCGTGGCAAGCGGGTGCTGGTGGTGGAAGACGGCCCCACCACCACCCACGGCGAAATGGGCTACGGCGCCGGCGTGATCGCCGCTCAACGCTATGGCGCCGCCGAAATCATCGACCCGCGCCCCTTTGCAGTCGGCTCCATTGCAGAGACCTTCGCTAAATATCCAGGGGTAGGGCAGGTTTTGCCCGCCATGGGCTATGGTCGGGCACAAATGGACGACCTGGCCGCCAGTATCGACGCCTCAAACGCGGATCTGGTTATCGCGGCCACCCCCATTGACCTGAGGCGTGTTTTGAAGGTGCGCTTGCCGCTATTGCGCGTGCGCTACGAACTCCAGGTGATCGGCACCCCAACGCTGGAAAGCCTGCTGGAAGAACGCCTGGCCAGGCTTTAGGGCGCCAGCAAAGGCTTTTTGACGGGCAGCCCGGCCCGCCGGGGGTATTCCCGGGGGGTTGGGCGCGCCTTGCGGAACACCACCAGATAGTGCGGGGCAGCCAGGCCCGGCAGGTCAACCCGGTGCAGGTCGGTCGGGCCTGCGCCCAGGGTGGCCAGTGCCAGGGCCGCTTCTGCGGCTTCGCGGGGGCGCTTTCGCCCTTCATGGCCACGCACAGGCCACCGACCCGGCAGAGCGGCAACAGATACTCCGCCAGCACCGGCAACCAGGCCACGGCCCGCGCCACCACCAGGTCATAAGCAGCGCGATGTTCCCGCAGATGGGCGACCTCCTCCGCCCGGCCCTTGAGGGCGGTCGCCCCGTTCAGCCCCAGGGCGGCAATCGCCTCGCGCAAAAAGTCCACCTTTTTGCCTGTGGCTTCCAGCAGGCTGAGCTGCCAACCTGGCTGGGCAATCGCCAAGGGAAGACCAGGCACGCCCCCGCCCGCGCCCACGTCCATCACCCGCGCTGTGGCAGGCAACCCCGGCAGCGTGAGCACAGAAAGCGCATCCAGCAGGTGCTTGACCCGTACTTCCGCTGGTTCGGTGATGCTGGTCAGGTTGATGCGGGTGTTGCCTTCCCGCAGCAGACTGGCAAAGGCTTCGAGCTGCTGGGTGGTTTCTGGCGCCAGGGAAAGGCCCAGGTGCACTTGCGCCAGTTGTTGAAGGTCAGCTTCAGGAGTCATGGGGCAACAGGTGCTCATCAAAAAAGGCCACGATGCGCGCCGGATAGCTTCGGGAGCGGCAGCGCGATACCCCCCATGGTCAGCGCCGTCCACAATCCAGCGCTGGCCACCTGGCCCCAGTGCCGCGATTTGTGCGGTGGCTCGTGCGCCCTCCGCCTCCAGCGAGCCAAAAATCAAAAACACGGGGCGCCCACTTGGCCCCAGGGCTTCCAGCGCTGCCACGGGGCGCACCACCCCAGGATCAACACCCGTTCGCCAGCTGAAGAAGCGCCGAATCCAGCCCGTGGTCCACACTTCTAACCAATTCTCTCCACGGTGCAGGGTCTCCATGTTGTGGATCAGTTCTGCGTAATTTCCCGCGCTGACCACCGCCTCGATGCGTGGGTCTTCAGCGGCAGTCAGCAGCACAGTGGCCCCACCCATGGAATAGCCAAAGGCGCCCATGTGCTCCACCTCGGGCTGCCGGGCCAGCCAACCCAGTGCAGTTTTCAGGTCGGCCTGCTCACGAGCACCCAGCGTATTTTCAGCAGGCGGCGTGCCACAGTTCGGCGTGTCGTAGGTCAAAATGCTGTAGCCTGCCTGGTGAAGCACCCCTGCTTCGTAGTACATGGTGTTACGACTACCCCCAACCCCTGGCAAAATCACGATCCCGGCGCCATTCTCGCCCGGTGCATACCAGCCTTGCAGGGTATTGCCTGCAAAAGAGGGAAATTCCACACTTTCTAACTGGCTGGCGGGAATCGAAAAAGCGCTCGCGGGTGCCTGGGGGTCTGAACAGGGCATGGCGATCAGCGCCTCGGTGTAAAGATAGGCCAGGCCCAGCGGCGCCCCCAGCAGCAACGCAGGCAGCAGGACCACCAGCACAAAAGCGCTCAGCCGCAGCGTACGCTGCCAGCGCCTAGCGGACATATTCCAGCGCCTTTTGAAGGGCCGTGTAGACCATCCCGCGCACCTCGGTAAAAGAGTTGGCCGTGAGCGTGCGGGGATCCACCCAATGCGGGTTCAGTGACCATTCATCCGGGATAATGCTGCTGCGCAGGCTACCACCCAGCACATCTCCCCGGAAGTAGATGTTGATGGTATGCCAGGCGCGCCCGCTGGGGGTCACGAAAAAAGCGTCTTCCAGGTGCAGCAACTCGCGGATGGCCACATCCAGGCCCGTTTCTTCCCACACTTCGCGCACCAGGCCAGAGCGCAAATCCTCCCAGAGTTCCACGCCACCGCCGGGCAGGTCGTAGCGCCCGGTTTTGATGTTATCCAGCACCAGCACCTGCCGCTCTACATTAAAGATCACGGCATAGGCACCCGGTCGCCAAACCACCTGGTCTGGCTCGATGGGCTGCGGTTGTCCATCCAGGGTATAGCCGGTCAACAGTTCGGGCCGCATGGCGGGTTCCTTCCCTCTGTGGTGTAAACGGGCAAGGCTGCCCATCCCCTATTAAAAATCTATCCTGGCCATACTTCAATCAGGGTACGCAGGCTGGCCACATCTGGCACCGTCACGTTGAGCGTAGTCACCGGGCTGGCCGCCCACAGGCTCAGCAACTCGCGGATGCGTGCGGGTGGCCCACACAGCGCAACCTCGTCCACCAGCGCATCTGGCACGGCGGCCACGGCGGCGAACTTCTCGCCGTTCAGGTACAGTTCCTGAATAGCGCGCGCTTCGGCCTCAAAACCGTAGCGCGAAACCACATCAAAGTAAAAGTTCTTGCCCGGCGCGCCATCCCACCCACATAGAGCGCGATGAAGGGCTTAACCGCGTTCCGCGCCACTTCCAGGTCTTCATCAATGGCCACCAGCACGCTCGGCGCGAGGTCAAACTGCGCGTAGGACTTGCCATCCGTTGCGGCAAACCCGGCTTCTACCTGCTCCCGATAGACCGCATCATAAAAACGCGGCGCAAAGAGAAAAGGCAACCACCCATCCGCGACTTCCGCCGCCAGCGCAACGTTCTTCGGCCCCATCGCCGCCAGGTAAATCGGCAGGTCGGCCCGACCATGCAGGATGCTCTTGAGCGGTTTGCCCAGCCCGGTCGCGTCGGTGCCCTGATAGGGGATGCTAAAGTGCTGGCCGTGGTGTTCCAGAGGGGCTTCACGGGCAAAGATCGCCCGCAGGATAGCCACATATTCGCGCGTTTTGCCCAGCGGCTTGCCATAAGGTTGGCCGTGCCAGCCCTCCACCACCTGCGGGCCGCTGAGGCCCAGCCCCAGCAAAAAACGCCCACCGGAAAGTTGATCCAGCGTGATGGCGGTCATGGCGGTGGTGGCCGGGGTGCGAGCAGGCATCTGCATGATGGCCGTCCCCAGCCTGACCCGCTGCGTGAGCGCCCCCGCCCAGGCCAGCGGCGTCACAGCATCCGAGCCATATGCCTCGCTGGTCCAGATGGCATAGGCCCCCAGTTCATCCGCCGCGCGCACCAGCTCCGCCGGGAAGGCCAGGCGGCTGCCAGAATAGCCTAACATCACGCCCAGGCGCATCGTTTACCCTCCACGAGCGGCTGTCGCGGTTGCTTCACAGGTACTTCTCGACCGCCCAGCCGCCATCCAGGGCGATGTCATCCGGGCGGATAAGCTGCGCCTGGTCCGGCAAAAAGGTCAGTTTGTTCTGCCCGACCAGCGCATCCAGCACATCGCCCATCCAATCGGCCAGGGCAACCGGGCGGTTGAGCGCTTTGGCAATGGCCAGCGGCGAGACATCATCCAGGCTCACGCCTTCGGGATGGTCAAACATCACACGTGGCAACACGATGAGCTGACCGGGGTCTGGCAGGGCTTGCAGCGCCAACAACACGTCTTCGCCCATCAGCAGGCCCGCTGCGGTGATGGTTTCGCCCAGCTTGCGGTTTTCGACCGCCAGCACCTCCAGCGCCAGGCCCGTCTGCGCGGCCAATTCGCCAGCCGCCTGGCGGATGACGGGTTCGGCCAGCTTGCCCGTCACCAGTGTGGCGCGCTGCACCTGGCTCCGCAGGCCAGGCAACTCCGCCTGCTGGACTTCCGCCCATTCATCCTGAAAGGCACGCACCATGCCCAGGCCGTTTTCGTGCAGGTTCAGCCCGTCGTATTGCTCCAGCGGCGGCACCGGGCGCCCGGTGACCAGATAATATTCGTCGGTGCAATAGACCAGGCCCAGGCCCAGCGTGGCGCGGAAGTGCGCCTGCCAGTGCTCGACCGTCTCCAGCACATCGACCGCCTGCTGCGGGGTGCTCACCAGATGGCCATACTTGTGATAGCGCGTTAGCCCCACGGGCACCACCGAAATACTGGCAACAGTCGGGTAGAGCGCGGCCAGGTCGCGGATGCTTTGTTCCAGGGCCGGGCCATCATTCAGGCCCGGGGTAATGACCATCTGCGTATGCACCTCAAAATTGAGGGCCGCCAGCTCGCGCAGTTGAACCAGCACATCCGGCGCGTTGGGGTTGCGCAGGCACTCGCGCCGCTTGGCCAGGTCCGTGGCATGGACCGACACATACAGCGGGCTGAGGTGCTGCGCCTTGATGCGCCACCAATCATGCTCGCTGAGGTTGGTCAGCGTGACGTAGTGCCCAAAGAGGAAGGAATAGCGATAGTCATCGTCTTTGATGTAGAGCGTACGGCGCATCCGGGGGGCCATCTGCAATACAAAGCAAAACGGGCACAGGTTGTTGCAGCGGCGGATGTCGATATCAAAGGTGGGGTGGCGAAAGTGCAGCCCCAATGGGTTGACCCATCCGACGTGCCCCCGCCAGCGTGATCACCGCTCCATCACGCTTCAGGGTGAGTTCGATATAGTCTTCGGCGGCGTAGTATTGCACGTCGATCACGTCCTGGCAGGGCGTGCCGTTGACCGCCAGCAGTTGATCGCCCACGCGCACGCCCAGGCGGGCCGCCGTGCTGCGTTTTTCCACGTGCACGACCTCGCCCGAGGCGGTGGGTTGCTGCTGGGCGCTGGCTTCCAGGTTCAGTTGCTCGATCTGCTCGACGTGATCGCTCATGGTTTGGGCTGGGGCGGCTTGCGGGGACGAGTGGGCTTTTTTCGCGGGTGCGGCTCCACGGCTTCCTTGAGCATCCGCACCTCGCCGGGGGTCAGCTCGCGCCATTGACCGGGCTTGAGGGTGCCCAGCCCCAGCGGCCCGATGTGGGTTCGGGTGAGATGCAGCACCGGATGCCCCAGCAATTCAGCCATGCGGCGAATCTGGCGCTTTCTGCCCTCTTTCATCACGATGCGCAACACGGCGTTGGGGCCATCGCCCTCGCCAGAGATCACCCGGATAGTGCAGGGCAGGGTGCGCTCGCCATCCAGAAAAATGCCATTCTGCCATTTTTCCAGAGTTTCGCGGGGGGGCTTGCCCGTGACCATCACTTTGTAGGTTTTCTCCAGCCCATAGCGCGGATGGGTGAGCTTGTTGGTCAGTTCGCCGTCGTTGGTCAGCAGGATCAGGCCATCGCTATCAATATCCAGACGGCCTACGGGGTAGAGCCGCTCCTTGGCCTTAACGATATCAACCACTGTGGGGCGCTCGCCCTGGGCCTCGGTGCTGGAAACCACGCCGCGCTTTTTGAACAGGATCACATAGCGCGTGGCCTCGAAGCGCAACCGCTGCCCAGCCACCCGCACATCGTCTTTACTCGGATCGGCCTTGTCGCCCAACGCCGCAATTTTCCCATTCACGGTGACTTGCATCTGCCGGATGAGTTCTTCGGCTTCGCGGCGGGAGGCCAGCCCCGCCTGAGCAATGAGTTTCTGTAGTCGTTCTTCCATACCCGTGATTGTAGCAGAGATAGCGGGCGGAAAGCAGTGGCAATCAGGCCGAGGGAACATCCGGTTGGGGGTAATCCTGCACGGGGCGTCCGGTGCTCAGGCGCAGGTCCAGCACCGTTCGGTAAGCTTCCCGCAGGGTGAGGTGAGCACCCGCAAAGGGTCCCCCTGGCGCTTGCAGCGTGGCTCCTTCCAACCGGGCAATCTGGTACCAACGCAACACGCCAAACACCGCCCGTGTCAGTTGGTCCACGGCATAGCGAGGCTGGTCCGCTGTGGCATCAATCGCCAGGATTTGCTTGTGGTTGAACACCTCTACCCGCCGGTGGGCAGGGAAGCGACTGGCCCGGCGCAGCACCTCCCCGGCACGAAAAGCGGTTTCGGCCAGGCGCCCTTGGACCCCCAACCAATCGCTCAGCGCACGGATCAGGCGTGGCTCGTCCACAGCGGCGCCGCTTTGCCAGCTCAGGGCCAGGTAGGGCTGCTGATCCACACGCAGGCTCACCTGATTGGGGTTAAAGGTTGTTTCCCCCAGGCGCTTGGGGAAGCCGTAAATCTCCCGCCCCAGCAGGATCGGCTCCCAGGCCGAGGGGTAATCGCCGGGACGAACAAGCCCCAGCCCAGGCCATGCTGCACCGGCAAGAAATAGGTTGTTTCGGTGTAGCGAAAGCGCGCGGCGGGCTGGGCTTCTGGAAAGGCGAGCGGGAAGTGAGCCAGGGCCAGCAAGAGCGGCGCAGTCTGGCGCAGGGGCCGTTGCAACAGGCGCAGGCCGGGCGGCAGGGTGGCGGCGGCGGCCTCTGGCGCGACCTCACAAAACGCAAAGATCACCCGCGCACTCTCGAACAGGAACGGACCAGGATGCAGTTGAGCGTTGCCCGCCTGATAGTGCAGCGGGGCGGCCAGCTCCGTCAGGCGCGCCTGGGTGGCACTCCATTGTTCGGCCAGGTTACGGCGCGCCGCAACGGCCACCTCCGGCACCCGGAAGAAGCCCTCCGCTGACCAGGTCAGGCAACGGCAGGCCGCCAGGGCGCTGAACTTGGCACTATGCGGCAGGCCGCCAAAGGTACTGGCGGGGTCCAGCCAGGCCGGGGCCATGATGGTTTCGGGCGGCCCGTCTGCCGGGCTGCGCTGCACGTGCCCGGTTTCCAGCAACCAGACTTGCGCCGGAGCGTCCCCTTCATAAAAAAGCACTTCGCCGGGGGCCTGTGTGGTCTGTTGGGCGCTGCTGAACAGTGCCGAACGTACCTCGGCAGATAGCTCTGCGAGGATGGGCAGCTCTGGGCTATTCATCAGCTAGCGCGGCGTGCTCAGCCGGATGATCCCCGACCCGGTATCTACATCGAGCGCGGCGCCCCCACCGCCCAGCATGGTTTCGCAGCGCAAGCGTGCAGCGGGCTGTTCCGGGCAGCCTTCCACCCGCCCGGAGCGGGTGTTCACCGTCAGGGCAACATCCGGGCGGGTCAAAAACGTCAGGCGCACATCGCCGCTATCGGTTTCTATGCGGTTCTGTGTATCGGGGGCCAGGCTGCCACTCCACACGATTCCGCCAAACAGGTCCGTTTGCAACACAAAACGCCCCTCAACATCCTGTAAAGTCAGGTCGTCCCCGTCGGAGAAAATTTCAAAGTCTGCGCTAACGCCTTCCACGCGCACATCGCCGCCTGCTTCAATGAACACCCGCTCCATGTTGCGGGGCACGGTAATTTCCAGCGATAGGTCATAGAAGCTAAAGTCCACGGCAGCATCATCCAGGTAAACCCCGATGGTGCCATCGGAACGCCTTTCCGCCACCACCCGCATATTGGCCAGATTAGCCCGCGCATTGGCCCCGCTAAAACCGTAGGCCGTCAGCGAGTAATCCACCAGCACGGCGTTTTGCGGCCCACTGCGCAGCGTGACGGTAGCCACATCGTCAACCACCTCCAGGCGCATCACATTTTCCAGCGGCACCCGTTCGCTACCGGTGCGGGTTTGCCCGGTGGTAAAGAGAAGCGCCAGCAGCGCCCCCAACCCCACAATCGGCCCCACGATGGCCAGGCAACCGCACCCCACGATCCCTGTGATCGCGGAAAAGATGCACCCCAGCGGAGAGAACAAAAAGCACCCGCGTGATCGGGACTCAGTAACAACGGGCATTTCGGGCAGGGCATAGCTCATGGGGTTTTCCTGGCTGAACTTGGCGGGCTACTCTTCATTATACGCAACCCAGCCTCAGCTTGCTTGCCAAGCGGCCCCCCGCGTTGCATAATGGCGCATGTTAGCCAAGCACGCGAGGTTCTAACTTGCCATGTCCGACCTTGATAGCCCTAACCTGGAACG
>JAAUUD010000091.1 GCA_012031655.1 Anaerolineae bacterium
GTGGTTGACCCTGACGATTGAAGATGATGACCGGGTGGGGATCGAGGCTGAGCCGAGCGAAGGCAGCGTGCTGGAGGGAGAAACCTTCAGCTATACCTTGCGCCTGGCGAGCCAGCCCAGCGCCCCGGTGGAAGTGGTGGCGGAGGTGACAGCGGGCGAGCGCTGCACGGTCAGCGGGGCGCAACGGGTGACCCCGGCGACCTGGGAAGCGGGGGCCAGCTTCACCGTTACAACAACCGATGATGCCATCTATAGTGGCGATGCAAGCTGCACGGTGCGGCATACGGTCAGCGGCACGGGGAGCGGCTATGCGGAACTGGCGGCGGAGGCGTTGCCGACGGTGACGCTGGCGGTGCTGGAGCGTCAACTGCCGGACCTGCTGGCCGAACCGGAAGCGCTGGAGGTGCTGGAGGGGGCGACGGGGCGCTACACCCTGCGCCTGGCGATGGTGCCGCTGGCGCCGCTGACGGTGGCGGTGACCTCGGAGGAAGCGATTTGCAGCCCGGTCCCGGCAAGCATCACGCTGGACAACACCAACTGGGAGAGCGGGGTGCAGGTGGAGGTGCAGACCTTGCTGACGGTGCCGGAGCAACCGGGCCGGACCTGCACGCTAGAGCACCAACCCAGGCAGGGCGAAGCCAACTGGCCCGCTGTAACGGTGACGCTGCTGGAAACGGCGCGCCGACGCTGCTGCTGAGCACGACGGAGCTGAGCATTCAGGAGGGGGAGAGCGCGCGCTACCAGGTCACGCTGGCGGAAGCGCCCGCGCTGCCGCTGGAACTGGTGGTGAGCAGCAACAGCGAAGCCTGCCAGATCAACCGGGAGGCGGTGGAGTTCACGGCGGCCAACTGGGAGGCGGGCATCACGGTGCGGGTGAGCGTGCCCTACACGGTGCTGGATGCGGAAGCCCGGCGCTGTTTGCTGGTGCATGGGCTGTTGGACACCAGCACGGGCGAGGCGGTGCCGCTGGCGCCGGTGCCCGAGCTGGGGGTGGTGGTAGAGGAGATCGTGGCGCCGGAAGCGGTGCTGGAGGTGACGGAGCTCACTTTCACGGAAGGGGAGCAGGCCAGCTACCAGGTGCGCTTGAGCGCGCCGCCCTTCTCGCCGCCGCTGGAGCCGATTGAGGTGAGCGTGACGCCGATCGCGGGGCGCTGCGAGGTGAGCCTGAGCGACACGCGCTTCACGGTGGCCAACTGGGAGACGGGCCTGCGGGTGACGGTGAGCGTGGAGGACGATGCGGTGGTGAGCGGGGAGCGGAGCTGCCTGCTGGTGCACCTGTTCCGGGGCTTGCCAACGGCGGAGGGCAGCGCCTTCACGGAGACGGTGACGGTGACGATTCTGGAAGATGATGCTGCCGGGCTGGTGCTGGACCCGGCGGCGCTGGAAGTGGTGGAAGGCAGCCAGGCGCGCTATCAGCTGCGCTTGCTGAGCGAGCCGAGCGCGCCGGTGCAGGTGGAGGTGACCAGCAGCACACCCGAATGCAGCGTGGAGGTGCTGGAGGCGCTCACGGCGGCGACCTGGGAGGATGGGTTGACGCTGACGGTCATCACGGCGGACAACTTTGTGCAGGATGGCGCGCGGCGTTGCGAGCTGATCCACACGGTGGAGAGCGAAGACGCCAGCTACGCAGCGCTGAACGCGTCGCCGCGCGTGCTGGAGGTGGCCATTGCGGATGATGACAGCGCCGCGCTGGACGTGAGCCAGACGCGATTGACGCTGGGCGAGGGCGAGCAGCGGGGCTACGCCCTGCGCCTGAGCAGCCAACCGCTGGGCGAGGTGGTGGTGACGGTTAGCAGTGAGCGGGCGGAGTGCGCGCCGGAGCCGAGCCGGTTGGTGTTCAGCAGCGAGACCTGGAACAACGCGCAGGATGTGCTGGTGCGCATCGCGGAGGATGACCTGGCCAGCGGCAACCGGGAGTGCGTGCTGAGCCATGCGCTGCGCAGCAACGACCCAACCTACAACAACATCCCCAGCGGGCAGTTGCCCAGCGTGCGGGTCGAGATCACCGACCCGGACGAGGCGGGGGTGAACGTGGGGACGCGCACGCTGGTCCAGACGGAGGGACTGACCAACAGCTATACCCTGCGCCTGGAAAGCCAGCCGCGCGAGCCGGTGCGGGTGGAGGCGATTTCCTCAGCGGAGGCGTGCCAGGTGACGGTCGAGGGGCCGCTGACGGCGCAGAATTGGCAGGCGGGGGTGACCATCAGCGTGACCAGCGCAGATGATGCGCGGCGGGAGCCGGAGCGGACCTGCGAGATCACGCATCGGCTGGTGAGCAACGACAGCGACTACAACCTGGCGCCGGAGGACCTGCCGGTGGTGCAGGTGACGGTGCAGGATGATGATCGGGCTGAGGTGCGGATCCAGGAGGCGGCGCGCATCGTGCCGGAGGGGACCGGGCTGAGCTATACGGTGACGCTGGGCAGCGAACCGCCGCGCCGGTCCGCTTGCAGGTGACGGCGGACGCGGACTTCTGCACCGCCACCGTGAGCGGAGAACTGGACGCTGAGAACTACGCCGAGGGCGTGACGGTTGAGGTGACCACGCTGGATGATGCCATCGACACGCCGGACCGCACCTGCCAGCTACGCCATGCCGCCGACAGCGAAGACCCCCAACTACACCCTGCCCGCTGACGACCTGCCCACCGTTCAACTGACCGTGGTGGATGATGACCAGGCCGGGGCGCGCCTGGCTGACGAGCGCCTGAGTGTGCGCGAGGGCGAAAGCGTCACCACCACCCTCACCCTGACCAGCCAGCCCACCGCGCCCGTCACCATCGAGGCCACCGCCAGCACCCCCGACTGCGCCGCCGAGGTCCTCGGCCAGCTCACGGCGGAGAATTGGCGCGGCGAAGGGGTGCAAATTCGGGTAAGCACCGTGGATGACCTGCTGGTGCAGGGCCCGCGCGAGTGTATTGTGAGCCTGTCGCTGGTTAGCGAAGATGAAAACTACACGTTTGCGCTTGAAACGGACCTGCCCGTTAGCATCCAGAATGATGATCAACCCGGGGTGCTGCTGGAAGTGCGCAATTTGAGCCTGGTCGAGGGGGAAAGCGCGCGCTATCAACTGCGCCTGAACACCCAGCCCACCCAACCGGTGGCGGTCGATGTGCGGGCCTCGTTGCCAGAGTGCATCGTGCGGGTGGAGGGGATGCTGGACGCGAGCAACTGGAACACCGGGGTGCCCGTGCTGCTGGTCATCGCAGAGGATGTGGCCGCCAATGGCACGCGTGAGTGCGTGCTGCGCCATACGCTCTTCAGCAACGAACCGGCCTTTAACCTGGCGTCTGGTTTGTTGCCTGTGGTGACGGTCACTGTGGCTGACAATGACGAACCGGGCGTTGTGGTGGGTACGCGAGCGGTCACGCAGACCGAAGGGCGCAGCAATACCTATACTGTGCGCCTGGCGACGCAGCCGACGGCCCCGGTTACGCTGACCCCAGCTATTGCGGAGCCGTTCTGTAGCGCGGAAGTCGGTGGAGAACTTACCGCTGATAACTGGAACCTGGGCGTCAATGTGACCGTGAGCAGCGTTGACAATGCGCAGATTGATGAGGCGCGCACCTGCACCGTGCTGCATGGTGCCCGCAGTGAAGACCCCACCTACCAGATTGCGGCGGAAGATGGCCCGGCAGTGGTGGTGACGCTGCTGGACAATGATGTGCCTGGCCTGACCGTGGCGCCAGAAGAACTGAACCTGGTCGAGGGCGAAAGCGCCGGCTACACCCTGCGCCTGAACACCCAGCCCCAGGCCACTGTTACGGTGACGCTGGCTTCGGATAACAACGCTTGCGTGGTGCCAGATCCTTTCGAGATTGTGCCTTCGGCCTGGGATGCGGGGGCGCAGGTCATCATCGAGAGCCGCGATAATCCTTTGATTGACGGGGCGCGGACCTGCGTTATTCGCCATGCGCTGAGCAGCGCAGGCGACTCCAGCTACAACCTGGAAGGCGCGCCGTTGCCGCAGGTGACCCTGCGCGTGAGCGATGACGACCGCGCCGGGGTGGCACTGGATGTGCAGGCGCTCACGGTGACGGAGGGCGAGGCCGAAACCTTCCGCCTGAGCCTGACCAGCCAGCCAAGCGCGCCGGTGAACGTTCAGGCGCAGGCAGACCAACCCTTCTGCCAGGTGGAGGTGAGCGCGAGCCTGAGCGCCTTGACCTGGCAAGATGGCGTAGCCGTGCAGATCAGCGCGCTGGATGATAACGAGATTAACCCGGCGCGGCAGTGCCAGGTAAGCTTTACGACCAGCAGTGCAGACCCCAACTACACCTTGCGCGCTGATCAGGTGCCTGGGCTGAGCGTGGCAATCACGGATGATGACCAGGTGGGCGGACGGTTGGAACCGGCGCGGTTTGTGCTGGCCGAAGGCGCCAGTCGGGGCTATCGCTTTGCCCTGACGGCCCAACCGCGCACGGAGGTTGCCCTGAGCGCAGTGAGCGATAACCCGGCGTGTCTGGTGAGTGTGCAGGGGCCGCTCACCCCGGAAAACTGGCAGAGTGGCGTGCTGGTCAATGTGGCCTTGCCCGAAAACAACCAGCTAGACGACTATGACCCCTGCCAGATCAGCCATCAGTTGGCCAGCGAGCAACTCGAGTTCATTGTGGGGAGCGAGGCGCTGCCCGTAATGGAAGTCACCCTGGAGGACAACGACCAGGTGGGCCTGGTGCTCTCGCCGGAGCGTTTGACGCTGACCGAAGGCGACGAAGCCATCTACAGCGTGGCCCTGACCAGCCAGCCCGAAGACGCCGTGCGCCTGAGCGTGACCTCAGAATCCAGCGAGTGCCGCGCCTCAGTCACGGAAAGCCTGACGCCGGATAACTGGAACCTGGGCATTCCCGTTACGGTGAGCATCAGCGATGATGAGACGCCCGGCGAGCGCCGTACCTGCACGCTCCAACATCGGCTGGAAAGCGATGACCTGGCCTTCAACCAGCCCAACGAGGCATTGCCGAGCCTGGAAGTGGATATCAACGATAACGATGTGGCCGGGGTGCTCATTCCCGGGGGCGAGGTCGAAGTGCTGGAGGGCGAAACTGCCCGCCTGACCGTGCGCCTGACCGCCCAGCCCGCCGCCCCGGTCCGGTTGAGCGTAACCAGCACACTGGAGGATTGCGAAGTGAGCGAGGTGGCACCCCTGACGCCGCAGAATTGGCAGGTGGGGGTTGAGGTGGCTGTGCAAACCCGCGACGATGAGCGCATCACGCTGGAACGGCGCTGCGAACTGCGCTATTCCACGCTCAGCGATGATGACGCCTTCCGTTTTGAGGAAGACCGCCTGGCCCGCACCACGCTGGTGATCGTGGACAATGATCTGCCGGAAGTGATCGCCAGTGTGGATAACCTGACCCTGGACGAGGGCAGCACCGCAACCTATACCCTGACGCTTTCGGCCATGCCCAGCGCGGAGGTGAGCATCCTGGGGACAACCATCGGCCCCTGCCGCTTTACGCTCTCTGGCTTGCTGACCCCCGAAAACTGGAACGAAGGCCTCGAAGTGACGGTGCAAGCGGTGGATGACGCGGTCTTCATTGAGGACAACACGTGCGGGCTGTTGCATGGCGCTGCCAGTAGCGATCCTGCCTTCAACATCCCGGCGCTGAATGGCGCACGTGTTAACGTCACCATCATCGAAAATGATGTGGTGGGGGTGGCCGTGGAGCCAGAAGCGCTGACCCTGGTGGAAGGGGAGCGGGCTGACTTCCGTGTGTTGCCGCGCAGCCAACCCGCCGCGCCGGTTACGCTGAGCGTGACTGTGGAGGGCATCGCCTGCCGCGCGGAAGTCGCCAACCCGGTGTTGGAGCCTCCTGCCTGGGCAGAGGGCTTTACTGTAACCGTGATCACGATCCCGAACACAACCCTGGATGGCGAACGGGTGTGTGTGGTGCAGTCCACGCTGGCCAGTGATGATCCGAATTATGCTGCTGGGGGCGTGGTGGTGCCGGAAGTGCGCGTCACCGTGCAGGATGATGATCAACCGGGCGTGATAATCACGCCGCTGGCGTTGACCATCCGCGAGGGCGAGCAGGCCGCTTATACGGTTCGGTTGCGTAGCCGTCCCACCGCGCCCGCCACGCTGAACATCATCCCAGGGAGCGAGGAATGCCAGGTGAGCTTCCCCGGTGCCCTGGATGCCCAGAACTGGCAGACCGGCGTCACCGTCAATGTGCAGGTGGCTGATAACACAGCCCTGGATGGGGAACGAACCTGTGTCATCGAAAACTTTAGCCTGGGCAGCGCCGACCCGAACTATGCCCTGCCGCCGGGCAGTCTGCCAAATGTGTTGGTCGACCATTGTGGATGATGATGTGGAGGGCTTGACCCCAGCCACGCCCCCCAGCGCACCCGCCGCCACGGCTATTCCCGTAGCGGGTGACCCGGCGGAGTTGCTGGAAGCCGTTGATGGCCTCATTGAAGGGCGGTGCCCTTCCGCTAAGCAAAAAAAGCCCCCTCCCGCCCTGGGAGGGGGCTGGCGGTCGTGACGGGGGTATTGACGCGGACAGCCGCAGCCTTAACCGCCTTTGACCGACCCCGCCATCATGCCGCGCACAAAGTAGCGCTGCAACGCGAAGAACACCAGCAGCGGCACGGCAATCGAGACGAACGCCGAAGCCGTCATGATCTCCCAGTTATCGCCGCGTGAGCCTACTAAATCGTTGAGCTGCGAGGTGAGCACCTGGTTTTCGGGCCGCGTGCCCAGGAAGACCAGCGCCACCAGCAGGTCGTTCCAGACCCACAGGAACTGAAAGATGGTGAAGGACGCCAGCGCAGGCACCGAGAGCGGCACCACCAGCCGGATAAAAATATCGAAGTGCGAGGCGCCGTCAATCTGCGCGGATTCGATCAGATCGCGCGGCAACGAGGAAATGTAGTTATAAAGGAGAAAGACCGCCAGCGGCAGCCCAAAGCCGGTATGCGCCAACCAGATCCCGGGATAGGTGCCGCGCAGTTCCAGCGTGTTATAGACCCGCAAAACCGGGATCAGGGAGAGTTGCAGCGGCACCACGATCAGGCCCACCACAATTGAGAGCAGCAACAGCCGCCCCGGAAAGCGCATCCACGAGAACGCATATGCCGCAAAAGCCGCAATCGCAATCGGAATGATGGTGGCCGGGATGGTGACCGTAGCCGTGTTCAGGAAGGCATCGCCCAGGCCCTCTGTGTTGATCACTTCGTCGTAGTTTTCGAGCGTCAGGCGGGGCGGGGTCTCGGCCTGGAAGGTGATGCGCTGGCCCCGGCTAAAGCTCTCAGGGATCGGCTCCATCGAGATCAGGCGATAGGTGCCGTCTTCCAGCACCGTGATTTCGAAGCCTTCGTTGGTGGTGGCCGTTTCGCCAACTGCGAAATCATCAAAGCCGGTGGCCG
This sequence comes from Anaerolineae bacterium, assembly GCA_012031655.1. Lineage (GTDB taxonomy): Bacteria > Chloroflexota > Anaerolineae > Aggregatilineales > J027 > JAAUUD01. The sequence continues at coordinate 7,368 of JAAUUD010000091.1, forward strand.
TTAAGCCAAAAGAGCTGATCTCGCGGCGGTCGCCTTCTGGCAGCAGGTTGCCGCTGATGATGTAGCGCCCCTCTTGCTCGATCTGGTCCGCAGCGGTGCCGCTGCGCCCCTGGTCCTGGGTAATAGTGGATTGCAGCGACTCCCACCAGCCAGAGACCGCCAGCGCATCTTTGTCGCGCAGGGAGCTAATCAGCAGGCCAAAGGTGGGCACGGTCCAGAGAACGCAGATGAAGATGAGCGTGGCGCGCACCAGGAACCAGCCCAGAAAGCGCGTGATGCGGAACTGAAGCTGCGAACTGCGGGGGACTTCTGCCCGGGGAGCCGGCGCAGCCAGCGTTTGGGGTTGTTGCGAAGTGCTCATCTCAGTTTTTCCTCCCGGCGGAAGCGATACACGTTCCAGAACATGAAGGGCAGGGTGGCCACCATAATAGAAAGCGCAATCACGCTGGCTTTACCATAGTCCAGGTTACGGAAGATCCAGCGGTACATGTAGTTCCCCAGCACTTCGGTGTCGTACTGGCCATCGGTCATCACCAGCACAATGTCGAAGACCTTCAGCGTCACGATAACGATGGTGGTCATCACCACCGCCAGCGTCCCAGCAATCTGCGGGATCATGATGCGGAAAAAGATCTGGATTTCGTTTGCGCCGTCGATGCGGGCCGCCTCGATGGTTTCTTCTGGCACGCCCTTTAGCGCCGCCGAGAGCAAGACCATCGCAAAGCCCGTTTGAATCCAGACCAGGATGAGCATCAGCATGAAGTTGTTGAGCGGTGGTTCTGTGATCCAGGTCTGGGGTTGCCCACCAAACCAGACCAAAATTGCGTTCATCACGCCAATCTGGGTTTCGCCCGGGGCGCGATAGGCGTACATAAAGCGCCAGATGATGGCTGCACCGACAAAGGAAATCGCCATGGGCATAAAGATGAGCGCCTTGGCCGCGGCCTCCCAGCGCACGCGGTCGGCCAGCACAGCGATCAACAGACCCAGCCCAGTGCTGGCGAAGGGCACCACCAGCAACCAGAGCACATTGTTTTGCACCGACTGTTGAAAACCACTGCTGTTGATGGCCCACTCGTAGTTATCCAGCCCAACAAAGTTTTCGGAGCGGGCATCGTAGAAGCTGCGGCGGAAGGTATCCGCCGCCGGATAGAGCAAGTAGAAGGTGAGGAGCAGCATGGCCGGGCCGACGAACAGCCAGGGGCGGATGCGCTCTCGTGAGCGTGCATTCGAGTGGATCAGCTTGCCATCTGCGGCAAAACGATCCGCCAGGGTTGTGTCCAACACGAAGTTGGTGCCATAGAAATAGACAAGCATCCCACCCACACCCAGGAGGATGGCGAGGGCTGCGTTCACAAATTGATCCATAACTCCGGTCTCCTACCAAACCAATAACTTAAGGGGCGTTGTGCAGCGCCGAGATGATGGAAATGAGGTGTGCCGGGGGGCAGTTGATCCCGAGAAAGCAAGCAGCGGGGCAGCAGACTTGCTGGCGACCCCGCTGCGAGCAAAAAACGCGTGGTTTAACGCCAGGCTACTTGATGGCGTCCCATTCCGACTGCACGAACTCGGTAACTTCTTCCACCGAGGCGCCGCCCAGGTAGTCCACCATCCCGGTCCAGAAGGCACCCGCGCCAATGGCGCCCGGCATCAGGTCCGAGCCATCGAAGCCGAAGGTGTCCGCGTTCACCAGGATTTCGCCCTGGCCGCGCAGCACGTCGCTGGAGTAGGCATCCAGGTTGGCGCCGGTGTGCGGGGTCAGGAAGCCAGCCTGGGCCATCCACAGTTCGTGGGCCAGCGAGGTTTGCAGGAAGCGGTAGAACTCGCGGGTGGCTTCGCTGTCTTCAGCGATGGTCACCACGGTCCCACCACCCAGCACGGGGTTCCCCATCATGGGGTCGATGGGCGGGAAGTAGAAGAAGTCGGTATCCACGCCCACTTCCACATCTTCGGGGAAGAACGCGGCAATGAAGCTGGCCTGGCGGTGCATGTAGCATTCCGGGGGCAAGGTGAACAGGCCAGCCGGGCTGTCACGGAAGTCGGTGGTCTGGGCACCCACGGCGCCGCCGGCCACGAAGTCATCGTTACGGGCGATCATGCCGAACATTTCGATGGCGTTCTGAACGCGCTCGTCCGTGAAGGGCAGCTCGTTGGTGGTCCACTGGGTGTAAACTTCCGGTTCCACCGTACGCAGCATGATGTCTTCCACCCAGTCGGTGGCCGGCCAGCCGGTTGCGGGGCCGCTACCCACACCAATGCACCAGGGGGTACCGCCATCCGCCACGATTTGCTCGCTCAGGGCCACCAGTTCGTCCCAGGTGGCCGGGATTTCGTAGCCAGCGTCAGCGAAGTTGTCCGGCACGTACCAGACGATGCTCTTCAGGTTGACGTTGTAGAACAGGCCATAGAACTGCTCTTCGCCATTGGGGTTGGCATAGGTGGCCAGGTCCACCCAGGACTGCCCGGCAGCGTAGTTATCCAGCACGAACTGGCGTTCTTCTTCGCCCAGGGGGGTGAGGCAGCCAGAAGCGGCCAGGTTCGCGGCCAAGCCAGGCTGCGGGAAGGCGGCCAGGTTGGGCGGGTCGCCAGATTCGCAGTCGATCACAATTTGCTGTTCAAAGCTATCCGAACCAATGTAGATTACATTGGCACCCGTGGCGAAGTTGAAGTATTCCACCACGTTGGTCACGGACTCAAGGTCATCGGTCTGCCAGGGACCGAAGAAGACAACTTCTTCACCAGACAGGTCCATCTCCTGGAAGGGTTCCAGGTCGCTCCAGGTGAAGGGGCCTTCACCGATGGGGAAGAGCAGGTCTTCTTCGTCCTGGGCGACAGCGAGGTTAGGAACCGCTACGGCAATGAGGAGGAGGAGGGTTAAGAGGGTGACCAGTTTCTTGGACATAGACTATAAGCTCCTATAACTTTCTGCAACTTACTGTTTGACATAGTAGCATCTTCCTGCTACCAAGCCGTTAAGAGTATAACGCGCTTAATGATCAGATGCAATTTTTCGGGGCAAATTCGTTATGGCAGGCCAGAATAATTAAGGTGGGGGTTTCCGGGGTTTCTCATCTTGGAAGTGGATTTTGTGGCTTGACCGGGTCTGGAGAACGTGCTACTATTTGCGAGCCTCAAGCCCCCATCGTCTAGTGGACTAGGACGCCGCCCTTTCAAGGCGAAAACAGGGGTTCGAATCCCCTTGGGGGCACCTCACGCCTACCGTTTTGGTGGGCGTTTTCGGTTCCAATGACGAAAGGCTCATCGGTGGCGAGGACGGCCCGCAGGACCAGGAAGGTGTGGGCTGGGGGCTTCATCTGAAAGTCAACGATGCGTTGCTTATCCATATCAAAAGTAATCGAACAGGTTGTGAGCCAGGATACGGCGTTCGGTGGGCGGGGCAATATCCCAGTAGTAGTCGATCCGGCGGAGCATCTGCACACACTGGGTCAGCTGGAGCGCGATGACCTCGCGCTGAGTGGTGTAGGCTTCCCAATAGGCGAGTTCGGCGCGCAGCTCATTGACCTCGGTGCGGTAGTCGGCTTCGGTGATTTCGGCGTTGCGGTAGAGGCGCTTGTTGTTCTCGATGCGCTGGGTGAGCTTGGCGATGTTGCGGGCGCGGGTCTGGGCCATATCGACCTTTTTGGCTGGGTGGGGCTTCGG
>JAAUUD010000092.1 GCA_012031655.1 Anaerolineae bacterium
TGGCTCGGGCTGCTCGCGAGCGCCGGGGTGTGATCGTCAATGATGTGGCGCAGGCTGAGGACTTTTTGCCAAACCCGCTGCTGCCGGATACGCGCGCCGAAATGGCCCTGCCCATCCTGGCTGGCGAGGAATTGCTGGGCGTCATCGACCTTCAGAGCGAGGCACGCAATAAGTTCAGCGAAGAAGACATCCTGGTGCAGAACACCCTGTCTGCACAGGTGGCCATCGCTTTGCAGAATGCACGTTCCTTCCAGCAGTCTCAGCAACGGGCGCGGCAACTTGAGCTGGTGTCTGACGTGAGCGCCGAGTTATCTGCCGTGCTGGACCGTGTGGAACTGGTTAATTATGCCGCGAAGCGCATTACTCAGGCCTTCCAGCTCTACCATATTCACATTTACGTGGCAGACCCCGCCGAGCGTAACCTCTTCCTGGCAGCTGGCAATGGCCGCGCTCCTTGCCAGCACGTGGGCAAGAATTACATCGTGGGTATTACAGAAGAAGTGAGCCTGGTGACAACCGTCGCCCGCGAGCGCAAGCCAATCCTGGCCAACGACGTCACGCGCGAGGCGCGCTTCCTGCCCAGCCAGTTTTTGCCCGAAACACGCTCGCAAATGGTCATTCCGATGACCGTGGGTGAGCGCTTCATCGGCGTGGTTGACCTACAAGCGGATACCTATAACGCTTTCTCCAACGAAGACCTGGTTATCTTTAGCACGCTGACTTCGCAACTGGCGGTTTCCCTGGCCAACGCCTACTCCTTCGAGCAAACGCAACGCCGTGCTCAGGAAATGCAGACCGTGGCTGAGCTGAGCGCCCAAATCGCTTCCAGCCTGGACCGTGATGCGATGCTGACCACCGTGTGTGATCAGGCACGTCAGCGCTTTGACCTTTACCACGCCCACATTTACCTGCTGGATGACAGGGGTCAACGGTTGGTGCTGGCAGCGGGCGCAGGCGAGGCCGGGCGTGTGATGGTCCGCAACCACCATGCAATCTCCTTGGAGCAGCCCCGTAGTATTGTGGCACAAGCTGCACGGGAGCAACGCGGCGTCATCAACAATGACGTGCGTAGCTCGCAGGACTTCCTGCCCAATCCGCTCCTGCCAGAAACAAAGGCCGAAATGGCCGTGCCCATCATCGCGGGCGATGCTTTGCTGGGCGTGCTGGATGTGCAATCGTCGCAGGTCAACCGCTTTACACAGGACGATGTGTCCGTGAAAAGCACCCTGGCAGCGCAGATTGCCGTCTCGCTGCAAAATGCCCGCCTCTTTGAAGAACAACGTGCCGCGCAACAAGCCCTGCTGCAACAGGCGACCATTCTGGATAACTCGAACGACTTTATCGCGCTGACCACGCTGGAAGGCGAAGTCCTCTATCTGAACCCCGGTGGGGCGCGCATGATGGGCTTCCCCACGCCCGAAGCCGCGATTGGCTCCCGCATTCAGGATTACCACAAGCCCGAAGGCACTCAACTGATGCTGGAACATGGCGTGCCAACCATTCTGGAGCGCGACATCTGGCGGACTGAAAACGTGCTCAAGCGGCTGGATGGCGTGATGATCCCGGTGGATCAGACGCTCTTCCTGGTGCGCGATGATGCGGGCCACCCGCTGAACATCGGCTCGATCATGATCGACATCACCGAGCGCAAGCAGGCCGAAGTGGAGCAGAGCCTCCTGCTGGAGGTGGCGCAGGAACTCAACGCGGTCACCACACCACAAGAACTGCTGCTGGCCGGGTTGCGCTTCCCATTTCTCAGCGGCGCCACTTCGTGGGGAACCTCTACTACATCGATGTGGACCAGAACGGCCAGCCCGAATGGGCCACAGTCACGGCGGCCTACCCCAACACGCCCGAAAGCGGCGCCAGCCCGGTGGGCACGCGCTTCTACCTGCCAGACTTCCCGATGGCTAAAGTCTGGACCGCCGACCCGGAAAGCCCGCTCATCGCCGGGAATGTGTATGAACACCCGGCTATTGACGAAGCAAGCCGTGCCGTTTATGCCCAGTTTGGTGTCAAGTCCAGCGTGGTGCTCCCGATCTATACGCACGGGCGTTGGGTGGGCCTCTACATCTTGCAATCGCCGGATTACCAGACCTTTACGGCAAGCGACGAGCGCGTTTTTGCCGCCATCCTGCGGCAGGTAGGCCCGGTGGTGGATGCAGTCCGCCTGACTGAACGGGCGCGGCGTAGTGCGGTTGAGCTTCAGACAGTGGCTGAAGTGAGTTTGCAGGCAACCCAAAACCTGGCGGTGGCTGACCTGTTGCGTGCGGTGGTGGAGCTCACCAAACAGCGCTTTGATCTCTACCATGCCCACATCTACCTGCTCAATGAAGAAGAGCAGCGCTTGCAACTGGCGGCAGGTTCGGGCGAGGCGGGCGAATTTATGCTAGCGCAGCACCACTCGATTCGCCTGAAGCAAAACAGCCTGGTGGCCCGCGCTGCGCGTGAAAAACGCGGCGTGATCGTCAACGACGTGTTGCAAGAGGCCAGCTTCTTGCCGAACCCGCTGTTGCCAGAGACGCGGGCCGAAATGGCCATCCCGTTGCTGGTTGGCGAAGATGCCATCGGCGTGCTGGATGTGCAATCCACCCAGGTAGACCGCTTCAGCGAAACCGATGTGCAGGTGCTGACGACGCTGGCTGCGCAGGTGGCGGTGGCGCTTCAAAATGCCCGGCTCTACGAAGAGCAGGTGGCCGTGGCCGAGCAGTTGCGCGAAGTTGACCGCCTCAAGAGCGAGTTCCTGGCCAGTATGTCCCACGAGCTACGCACGCCGCTTAACTCGATCATTGGCTATGCCGAAGTCATTCTGGATGGCCTGGACGGGCCAATCAACGACGAAATGCAGGAGGATATCTCCGCCATCCATGGGTCTGGTCGCTTGTTGCTGAGCCTGATTAACGACATTCTGGACCTAGCCAAGATCGAAGCTCAGCAGCTTGACCTGGACATCGAGCCGCTGGAGGTGAAGCCCTTCCTGGCAGATGTCACAGAAACATCGCGCATTCTCATCAAAGACAAACCTGTCGAACTGGTGCTTGATCTTCCGGCGGACCTGCCGCAGGCCCAGGCAGACCGCATTCGTCTGCAACAGGTGATGAACAACCTGATCTCCAACGCGGCCAAATTTACAGAAGAAGGGTCCATCACGATCTGTGCCCGTCAGAACAATGGCGTGCTGGAGTTCAGCGTTCAGGACACAGGCATCGGCATTGATGAGGAGAAAATCGCGGTAGTGTTTGAGCGCTTCCGCCAGGTGGACCAGTCTTCAACCCGGCGCGCTGGCGGCACTGGCTTGGGGTTGGCCATCACACGCCAGCTGGTGGAATTGCACGGCGGGCAGATTTGGGTCGAAAGTGAACGTGGCAAAGGCTCTCGGTTTTTCTTTACCCTGCCGCTAGCGAATGGAACGAGTGAATAAACACCTGGGGGAGCCGCGTTGGTCCGGGGAGCGGGCCGAGAGAGTCTTCGCTGCGGAGCCTATATTGGCTTCGCAGCGCGTTTTTCAAGTGGGGTGGCGCCATGGTAGAATGGGAGCGGGTTAAGGCCAGTTCCACCGTAGCGCCGCTCGCTTTGAGAGGGATAACCACCGAAGGGATACCAAGGGCCGATGGCATCGCTTTTTTCCGAACTTATCTGCCAGACCTGTGGCCACGCCATGCCCCCCGACCTGGGGACCAGCCTGTGCGAACGCTGCGAAAGCGCTGAACTCGAAGCGCACTATGCCACCGACCAGCTTGCGCCAGATTGGGCCCGGCAGGTCCGCGAACGGGATGCAGACCTCTGGCGCTACGAAGAACTGCTGCCCATCCGCTTGCCGCCAGAAGCCCGGGTGACCATGCGCGAAGGCTGGACCCCCCTGGTGCGGGCCGAAAACCTGCAAGGCGACCTGGGGCTGCGCCAGTTGTTCATCAAAGATGAACGTCAATCGCCCACCGGGAGCTTTAAGGACCGCCAGGGTGCCCTGACCATCAACGCCCTGCGCGAACGCGGCATCGAGGAGTGCGTGCTGGCCTCCACCGGGAACAAAGCCGCCGCCTATGCCGCCTATTGCGCGCGGGCGGGCATTCGCCTGTGGATCTTTTTGACCAGCATGGTCCCAAACGAGAAATTGCGCGAGCTGGCCCTGTATGGTGCGGAGGTCATCAAGCTGGCTGGCACCTATGACCAGGCAAAAAATGTGGCCCGAGATTTTGCCGACCGTCGCAAGCTCTACTTTGATGGCGGTATTCATGCCATCCCGGGCCGTGAGGGTCTTAAGACCATTGCTTTTGAACTGGCCGAGCAACTGGGCCGCTACCTGCCGCTGGAAAATGGCCGCTGGCGAGCGCCAGACTGGTATTTGCAGGCGGTGAGCGGGGGCATTGGCCCGATTGCCGTGCATCACGGCTTTGCCCAACTGCACGCCCTGGGCCTCATTGACCGCATCCCGCGCCTGGGCATTATCCAGGTCGAAGGCTGCGCCCCGATGGTGCGTGCCTGGGAAGTCAACGCCGACCAGGCCGAGCCAGTCATCCCACGGACACGCATTGCCGTGCTGGCCACAGGCGACCCCGGGCGCGGCTATCAGATGCTGCGCGAGGCCTGCTTGATGCATGGCGGCACCATGCAATCCATCAACGATGGCGAAGCCTTCCGCGCGATGCGCCGCCTGGCGCGCATCGAGGGCTACAGCGTGGAACCCGCAGCGGCAGTGGCCTTTGCCGGGCTGGAGAAAATGGCCCAGGCGGGCCTGATCCAGCCTGATGAGGTGGTGGTGGTCAATTGCTCCGGGCACACCTTCCCGGCGGAAAAGCACATTCTGGAGGACCAATACGTGCTGGACCTGCAACTGGGCGAAGCCAGCGAGGAGACTTCCGCACCGATCCATGTGCAGGAAGGGCTGGGGGCTGCGCTGGAACGCCTGGATGAACAGGTCACGACCATCGCCGTGATTGATGACAACCCGCAGGATAGCCGACTGATCCGGCGCTTGCTGCAAACTTATAAGAACTACCGTGTTTTTGAAGCCAACAGCGCCCTGGATGGCCTGGACCTGGTCAAACACCGCAAGCCGGACCTGGTGGTTACGGACCTGACCATGCCCGAAATGGACGGCTTTGACCTGTTGCAAGCGCTTAAGTCGGACCCCGAAACCGCCGATGTGCCGGTGATCGTGATCTCGGCCAAAACGCTCAGCGCATCGGATGAGGCGCGCCTGCTGGAGGCGGAATCGGTGTGGCAAAAGGGCAACTTCAACACGCGCCAGTTGGTGGATCATGTGGTCAAAACGTTGGGTGCGGACCCCGAAGGCAAGGGCGAGGTGCTGATGACCACCTCTGGCGCTGTGGCCGAGGGGCTCAAAAACGCGCTGGAAAGCGTCAACCGAACGCGGGTGCTGGTGATTGACGACAATCGGCGGGACGCCCGCCTGGTGAAGCGCGTGCTGGAGGCCAGCCAGCGCTACACTGTCTACGAAGCCTACTCTGCCGGAGAAGTCTCTGATGCGCTGGAGGAAGTTGCGCCGCACCTGGTGATCCTGGACCTGATGCTGCCGGACATCGAAAGCGGCAGCTTATTGGTCGATTGGTTGCGCGAGGCCACCCAGGATGCCCATCTGCCGATTGTGGTGATGACGGCCAAGTCTCTTTCTGAAGCAGAACAGCGCTTTCTAAGCGAGCGCCACATCCCAGTCTGGCAAAAGGCCCAGCTAGACCGTCAGGCGCTGGTTCACCATGTTGATCTGCTCTTGCAAAACCGCGATGCCTCTCGGGAGGAAGCATAATGAAGCGTATTCTGTACGTGGAAGACAACTTCCAGAACAAGCGCCTGGTCCGCAAAATTCTGAGCGCCAAGGGCTACGCAGTGCTGGAAGCTGATGATGGCGAGAGCGGGGTGCGCATGGCCAGCGCCGAAATGCCCGATCTCATTCTGATGGACATTAGCATCCCCGGGCATTGACGGCATCGAAGCCACGCGGCTTATTAAAAGCAATCCAGAAACCGCCTCCATCCCGGTGATTGCGCTCACGGCCAATGCCATGCGCGGCGACCGTGAGCGCTTCCTGGCGGCGGGTTGTGATGACTACCTCCCCAAGCCCATCAGCACGCCGGATTTGCTGCGGGTTATTGGTGATTTTCTGGGCTAACTGCGCGTGAAAGCCTGGCGTGTAGCCCTGCTGCTGGTCCTGCTGCTCGCAGGCAGCCTCACTTTTCCTGTGGCTGCTCAGGACCCCTGCCCATCCGACAGCTGGAGAGCGGTATTTTTTGATAACCCTACCTTCAGCGGGCGGCACCGCGCCAGTGCTTGCCATGCTTTGATGGATTTTAACTGGGGTCTGGGGTCCCCTGCGGCAGGCATCCCCGAAGATGGGTTCTCGGTGCGCTGGGTGAGCCGTCAGGCTCTGCCCACAGCAGGGACCTATCAACTGACGCTCGTTGTGGAAGATAGCGCACGTCTGTTTGTGGATGGTGCACCTTTGCTGGTCACCGTGCAGCAGGATCAGCCTGGCCCGCAGACGGTGGTGGGTACCCTGGAAGTCACCGAGGCAGGCCGCCCCCCTCTTCTGGGTGCTGGAACTGGCGCACTTCAGCGGCAGTGCCGAAGTTCACCTGTTCTGGGAACTACAAGACGATCTTCCAGCGCCCGAAGCCGCCCCCGCTGACCCGGCAACACTGGCACGCTGGCAAGATGCGGGGGGGCAACCCTGGTCAGTGGAATATTTTGCCAATCCAGCGCGCGAAGGCTTCCCCCTGGCTTTTGAAACTGCCCCACCCGATGGCATCAGTCGCAATTATGACGCAGGCCCCCCTGCGACGAGCTTGCCCGCCGATGGCTGGAGCGCCCGCTGGACCCGCGTGCTGGAACTGCCGGATGGGGATTATCGCTTTACGCTGCGCGCCGATGATGCGGCGGCGCTGTGGATTGACGACCGCGAGGTGGTCTCGGCGGAGGACTTTGCAGCGGGCGGCCCGGTGCTGGTCGAGGCCATCATCAGCGGCGGGCGCCATGTGTTTCGCCTGGAGCATTGGGACCTGGCAGGCGGTGCCAACCTCTTTTTGACCTGGGAGCCGCCCTTTGGCACCACTCTACTCCCCGATGGATGCAATGGCGCCGCTGCCGGGGTCAATGGCAACGCGCCCCCCTGCCCGGGCCAGAGTGCCGGGTTGGTGGTGGAAAACCCGGTGACCTTTTTTGTGACGGTGCGCGCTGGCCGCTGCATCATCGTGCGGCACCTTCGCAGGCAGCGGAGTCTTTGCGCTTTTTGCGGCAGGGGGAGCGTTATCTGGCGCTGGCCCGCAGCGCGGACCGGACCTGGCTACAGCTCCAGGTTGGGGATGAACTCGGCTGGTCGATGACCGAGTTTCTGGCTCCAGATGGCAACATTGACCAACTGGCAGTGGTTCAACCCGGCATTGCACCCTGATCAGGGTTGATACTCGGCACGGTAGCTCACGCGCAGTGCCCCGGCCAACTCTGCCCCGATCACCTGTTCGTCCCGCCCAATACGCAAGCGCAAGGGGCCATTAAAAGGCTGTCGCGCCAGCAGGTCAATTTCCTGGCCGGGCGTCAGGTGAATCTGATTCAGGTAGCTCAGTTTTTCTGCATCGTGGGTGTTCACCCGGCTGATGGTCAACTCGCAGATGGGTTCTAGCTCCACCAGCGGAAAATCGCGCGGGATGATGATGTGTCCATCAGCGCTGGGGATGGGTTCGCCGTGCGGGCAGCGGCGCGGGTAGTTGGTCATGGCCTCCATGCGCGCTAGCACCGCCTCAGAGACGTTGCGCGCCAGGGCATCCGCTTCGTCGTGGATTTCTTCCCACCCAAAACCCATCACCTTAACCATGAACACTTCCACAATGCGGTGGCGGCGAATGTTCAGGAGCGCCTGCGCTTCGCCCTGAGGAGTCAGGCGGATGCCACGATAAAGCTCATGCTCGATGCACCCTTCTTCGCGTAGGCGGCTGGCCATCCGTACAATCGCCGGCGCACTCCGCTTGAGCCGGTCGGCCAGCACAGAAGTGCTTACGTATGGGTCGGATTGATAGGAGGCGATGCGGTAGATTTCGGCCAGGTATTCTTGCATCGCAGGCGTAATTGTTTCCAACCTAAACTCTCCTGAAGACTCGAATCCCCTTAATCATAATAAAACAGATCAAGGTTTGCAAAATAAGTATACCGGATGCTTAGCGCAGGCTGTAGCCCCAGAATAGCGCCACTTCGCCCCGTTCGATGTCGTTGTTGGTGTAAAACATCTCATTGACGCCAATCAGCCGAAAACCCAGCCGGGCGTAGAAGTGGCAGGCGGGCAGGTTATTGCTCTGGGTTTCCAGCAGCACGGCCCGCAAATTGCGTGCCCGTGCCCAGGCCAGGCAGCGTTCCATCAGCAGGCGCCCCAGGCCCTGGCGCCGAACGCTGCTATCCAGCATCAAATTCCAGACCCAGGCGCTCTGGCGCCAGCTTTCTTCCTCCACATCGAGGATGCCCAAAAGGCGTTGGGTGTAGGGATCAGCCACAACTTCGATGAGCGTGTTGGGCTGAGCCAGGCGGCGGCGAATATTGGCCTGTTCAATGGCGTCGAAGTCATAGCTGTTGCCTTTCTCAAAAGCCTGGTGCAGTGGCACCTCTTCCAACTGCCAGCTCTGGAAAGGTGGGGCGCCTGTTCTGCGGATAAGAAGGGTGCTATGGGCCGTAAAACCCGGGCGAATCTCTGCTAGGCGGGGCACGTGCTCAGGCAAAAGGGAATGGATGGGGTAGCGGCTGGCGGATGTGGGAGCGCTGCTCATGCTTCTTTGGGTTCTTGCAGGTTGGGCTCTGGGATCAGGGGAATCCAGAACCCAAAGGTACTGCCAACATTCAGCTCACTCTTAAACCAAACCTGGCCCTGGTGTTGCTCGATGGCCATTTTAACCAGGCTCAGGCCCAGACCAGTGCCCTCAATGCCAGCGGTTTCGGGGCGCAAAGCCCGGTAGAACTTCTTGAAAAGCTGGTGCTGGAGGTGGTTGGGGATGCCCATGCCGGTGTCTTCCACTGAAAAGTAGAAGCGCTGCTGATGAGTTTCGGCACGCACGGCAATTTGCCCGCCTGGGGGCGTATATTTGACGGCGTTGCTGATGAGATTGGCCATGGCTTCGCGCAGTTGCAACATGTCGCCCATCGCTTCACCCAGGTTGGGGTCAATACCCAGTTCCAACGCCAGTTGCTTTTGCTGCACCACCCCTTCGAACGGCTCTACCGCCTCCAGCACCACGGCGCGCAGGTTCAGGCGGGTGTAGCGGGTGTGCAAGCCCACAGACATAAACCGCTCGGCGTTCAGGATTTCTTCAATCAGGCTATCCATCCGGTTGAGGGCGCGGAAGATGCCATCAATAAAGCGCGGGTCTACTGGGGCGTCTTTTTCAGAATCGATGCGTAGCAGGTCCACATAGCCCCAGATGACGTTCATGGGGTTTTTGATGTCATGCGTGAGCATATGCAGGATGTGCGTTTTGAGGCGCGTAAGGTCGCGGAAGCTGGTGATGTCGTGCACCACCACCACATAGCCTTCCACTTCCAGCGGCAACCCGGCATGAATCGGCGAAACCGTCACAAAATAGTCGCGCTGGGTGTCTTCATCGCGCAGCTCGTAGGAGCGGGATTGCTGGCGGGCGCCTTCTTCCATAAAAACGGTGCTAATACTCCCCAGCACAAAGGAATGCGGGAAGGCATGAATGCTCTGACCCACCAGGGCACTCAGGTCCGGTTGGCCGCTCAGGGCGACTGCCTCTGGGTTGGCCAGGGTGATTTGCAGTTCCTGGTCCAGCGCAAAAAGGGCCTCGCCCGTATTCTGGAGCACCAGCTCCAACTGGCGTTGCTGCGCCTGGAGTTCATCAAACAGGCGCGCATTACGCACCGCCGTGCTGGCCTGTTGCGCCACCGCTTCCACCAACTGTTGGTGCGAGGCGTCAAAATAGCCTACCACGTCGCTAACCAGCGTCAAAATGCCCTGAGCGGTGCCTTCGTAGAACACGGGCACGCACAGGGCAGAACGCACATCGGACTGCGCATCATCCGGGAAGAAGTACCAGCGCTCATCCTGCAAAATATCAGTAACAATGGCGCTCATCTGGTGGCGGATACACCACCCGGCCAATCCTTTTTCAGCCACATCACGGGCCACTTCCCGCGAGACCTCCGGCGGTAGGTTGCGTTGCGTCAAAAAACGCTGGATAGGCATTCCCTGGGGGTCCAGCAAAAAGAAGCTGCCTTTGCGGGCCCCAACAGACTCTGTGGTGATCTGCAACATGGCTGCCAATACATAATCCAGATCAATGGTATTGACCAGTTGCGCCACCTGAACCAGGGTCCGTAGTTCCTGTGTGCGTCGTTTGAGTAGCCCGTGTGTGTCTTGCGCCTGCTCCATCAATAGATCATCCTGCCCCTTCAGCTTAGCGGCTAATCCTCAGTTCACAACTTATCGTACGAACGCTCCCCGCCTCTAGCAAGGGACACTCGGCCAAAAGCCGAGGGCGGGTAATGGGCCCCAGGAACACCTGAAAGGTTTCGGGGCGCGCTAGTAGGGCTGTGGCCTGCTCATCATCATCGAACAGGCGCTCGTCCAGCAACCAGAAGATGTTCGAACCAGAGGTATTAAAGAAGAAATCTCGCAAGCAGAACTCGTTGATGGTGGTGTCGCTGGTCGCAGCGGCATTCACCGTCAGTTGCAAACAATGGCCAGGTTCCAGGTTTGTTTGCACACTCCGTGGGAAGCGCACAGACATCACCTGTTCTTCGGCACTCCGGCCCAGCGAAGCGGGGTAGCCCAGGCGGAAGATCAACTGGCGCACATCTAACTCTGCATTGCTCACGTTCACAACCGCCAACCAATCGATGTTGTAGTGCAGGCGCACTTCTGGTGGCAGAGGGGTGGGGGGTGGGGGTTGGCGTGTAGGTTGGTGTGTTTGACGGCGTGTAGGTCGGTGTCGGTGTGGGAGTGTCGGTCCACAGGGTGGCGGTGGCGGTCAGGTTGGCCGCCTGCTGCGTGGCCGTTTCGCGTGCC
>JAAUUD010000093.1 GCA_012031655.1 Anaerolineae bacterium
GGCTTGCCCGGCCAGGCGCCCCTGGTGCAGCAGGATGTGGCGCCAGTGCTTGCGCCAGAGTGCCCCAGGATAGTTCTTGAGCAAAACATACAGCAGATTTCGCCCATCATAAAAACTGGCCGTGACGCCGCCCCCCGTGGCCGAAACCATATGATAGACAATCGCCTCTGGAATGTAAACACAGCGGAATCCGGCCAGTTGTGCCCGCCAGCCTAGGTCCACATCTTCCAGGGAAAAGAAAAAGTCGTCATCCAGCAGGCCAACGTCATCGAGCATCTGGCGCCGATAGGCCGACGCCCCACCACAAGCAGAGAACACATACTCTGCCCGGTCGTATTGCCCGGTATCCTGCTCCCACACCCCACGATTAACGGGTTGGCCATCCACCCGGTAGCTATCCCCAACGGTGTGAAAGCGGTCACGCTCGTCAAACAGCATCATGCGCGAGGCCAGCATCCCCGCATCCGGAAAGCGCGCAAAGCCATTCACCAGCGCGGCGGCCCAACCCGGCACCACCTCGGTATCGTTGTTCAGCAGCGCGATAAACTCGCCACTGGCAGCACGCATGCCTGCGTTGCAGGCCCCGGTAAAGCCGCGATTTTCCGGCAGTTCGATCAGCTTAACTGTGGGATAGTGAGCTTTGAGGTAGGCCGCCGAGCCATCGCTGGAGGCGTTGTCCACCACAATAATTTCCAGATCAGGATAGGTTTGCCGTTGGAGCGGGGGCAGGCAGGTATCCAGCAATGCACGCGCATTCCAATGGGGGATGATCACTGAAAAACGGCCTGCAACCCTTGGCATCATGCCAATAGCCCTTCGCGTGCCAGGTAGGCTTGCAGCGCGGCTTCCCAGGGGCGCAGGCGGATCCCCAGCGCGGCGGCCATCGTGTTTTCCAGCACAGAATATTCCGGCGGTATGGAGGCACGTTCATATTCAGCAGCAGCAATGCGCTGGATTTCAACCTGAGCATAGCCAGCCAGGTCCAGGACGGTCCGCGCAAGCTGCCAGCGCGAGGCGCGTCCTTCGTTCACCAGATGATAGATGCCATATTGCTCGGTCTTGATGAGCGCCACCATAGCGACTGCCAGATCATCATTGTAGGTCGGCGAGGCTACCTCGTTGACCACCACGCGCAAGGGCTGCCCTGACCGGGCACGCGCCAGGATCGCCTGCACAAAGTTGTTGCCGCCGTGGGCAAACAACCAGGAACTCCGCACAATATAGAAGTGCTGCAAGTGATCTCGGACAAACTGCTCCCCAATCCACTTGCTATAGCCGTAGGGATTGATGGGGGCAGCTGGGGCATATTCCAGGATGCCAGCAGGATTGCTGCCATCAAAAACTTCATTGGTGCTCACGTAGAGCAGGCGGCTACCCATGGCCAGGCAGGCCAGCACCACATGCTTGGTACCCAGGGCATTGATACGCCAGGCGAGTTCGGGCTGGCGGGCGGCTTCATCAACCTGAGTGAAGGCCGCGCAGTGAATGACCAGGTCGGGTTGGTGATGTTGCCAGGCCGCCTGAACCTGGGCCTGGTCTGTAATGTCGAACACGTCCCGATCCACGCCGACTACTGGATAATCAACAGAGAGCAGCGCTACCAGGCAACTCCCCAGGCGTCCCTGAGCACCAGTGACGAGAATGCGCATGCGGCCTTGTCTCCAAACGTCGTTGCAGGGCGGATTATAGCGAACCTGAAAGCGCTTGGGTATGCCGAAGCCGGGCTTGCTTCATCCGCGCTCGCCTGGCAGCCAGGTGATAGCTAGAGAACCTGTTGTGCTACCCGATCCACGGCAGCGCCGTAGTGGCCGCCAAACAGGTTCATGTGCACCAGCAGAGGATAGAGCTGGTAGAGGGGGCGGCGCGCTTCGTAGCCCGGTTCCAGGGGGAGCACCGCTTGGTAGGCTGCATAAAAGGCCGTTGGAAACCCACCAAATAGCTCCGTGAAGGCAATTTCCACCTCCCGATGCCCAAAGTACACTGCTGGGTCGTAAATAACGGCCTGGTTATTGGGTAGTCTGGCCGTATTACCCCCCCACAGATCGCCATGCAAAAGCGCCGGGGCTGCGGTGGGGAGCAGGTCGGGCAGGCGATGCATCAGCCTTTCTAGCAGGCGTTCGCGTTGTGGTGGCAGCTGCCCCGCGCCCGTGCCAGGCGCACCTGTGCCCCGATGCGCTGATCACGGTAAAAGCTGAGCCAATCGTCTGAAGGGGTGTTGGGCTGTGGCAGGCTCCCAATGAAGTTATCCTGAGCCAGGCCGTGCTGTGCCTGGGTTATCTGATGAAGCCGGGCCAGCCCTTCGCCCAGGTGCGTTGCGCTGCTGGTGCTGTGCCCGCCCTGCAGGGCAACCATTCCAGCAGCAGGTAGGCGGGGTGCTGGCCTCACTTTCTGCCCAGGCAATGACCTCCGGCACGCGCAGCGCGTTTGCCTGCCGCAGCCGGGCCAGCCCCGTCACCTCGGCGGCGAACATGCCCGTGGGTGCCTGGCGGTTCCACTTCAAAAAAAAGCTGCCTTGGTGGGTTTCTAGCCGGGCCGCCTGGTTGATGTCGCCCCCGCGCACGGGTTGACTATGCTGGAGTGGCGCGCCTAACTGGGCTTCGAGCACAGCGCGCAGGGCAAGCGGCAGGGTCATAGCTGATGATCGCGGCGGAGGGTGGCCAGCAACCCCCGTGCTCCCAGCTCCACCAGCCGATAAACCTCTTCAAAACCACCTGTGTAGTAGGGGTCTGGCACTTCGCGGGCTGGGGCGTTTTCGGCGTAATCCATAAAGAGCGCCAGCCTGGCGCGGCTCCCGGCGGGCTGGCGGCGCTGGAGGGTTTCCAGGTTGCTGTGGTCCATCGCCAGCATGTAGTCGTACGTCTCAAAATCTGCGCGCACAACCGGGCGCGAACGTCCGCTATAGGCGATGCCATTCTGCTTAAGGATGCGGAGCGTGCCGCCGTGTGCACTCTCCCCTTCGTGGTAATCGATGGTTCCGGCAGAATCGACCACGATGCGGTCCGCCAGGTTGGCTTCCTCAACCCTCTTCAGGAAGACTGCTTCTGCCATGGGCGAGCGGCAGATATTGCCCATACACACAAACAAAACCTTGATCATGCGCTTGCACTTTTCCCTGTTCTGACGTCTATCTACGCCGCAACTATAGCCCCTCTGAGGCACAGCGCCAAGCGAATGAATTTCGTGAATCGGCATTCTCTGCTATAACTAGGGCAGGGTAGACGAGGGGAAAGGGCTTGCTATGGACGATCCGGCCTACACCACATCCGGTAACAATGCCAGCTCCGGGGAACCCGATGCTCAAGACCCCGAAGGCGGGCAGTTGCTTTCGCCTGTCTCGGGCCGGGCGCGTTCCCCGATTCGCCCGGAGCACCCAGACCCCCCCCGGCCCCGCCTGGTGCCCAATTTGCATCGCCCAACCCGGCCCGAGTTGCCTGTTATCCGCCTGGAGCGCAACGAATCGCTCCCGCCCGACCAGGAAGCAGACGAAGCCCTGACCCCCGCCCAAAAAGCAGAACGCGCGCTGGAAAGCCTGCGCCAGAAAATTCAGGACTTGGTGCAGGAATACGCAGAGGGCAAAATCAACCAGGCCACCTTTAACGCTATTTATCGCCGCTATGCTGAACAACGCGAGATCACCGAGCGCCTGGTGGAGCGTAACCCGGGGAGCGCCGCCTGGCAGGCGGTCATTCAATCTGGGCATACCGGTTTTCTGCGCGACCATTACGCGGCCAAGCTCCTTTCGTATGGCCTGTATCGCATTGACACTGGCGAGCAAATTGTGCTCCAGGGCACGTTGCGCCTGCCTGCGGCACAGCTTGACCCCATCTTCACCAAGTTACGGCGCCTGGCAGCCGAAGCGCGCGTCGCCAAACCCGCCTGGCGCAAGCTGAAGGACGGGCGCTGGGTGATGCTGGCGCCAGGCCGCTATACCGCCTCGGTGGTGATCTTCTCGCTGGAACCCGCCATCACCCAGCGCGAAACCGTCGAGGATGTGCAGCGCGACTTCGAACGGGCGAACGAAAAGGTCATCTCTCGGGGCGACTTTGATGCGTCGCGCCTGGTTTTTCCACACCGCGCCTTGTTCGAGTAAAGGGGCTAAGCTATACTGGCCACACTTAGCAGAGGATGCCTGGGATGAGCGAACAAACTCCGATTGATGCCACCTTGCTAGAGCTGCTGCGCTGCCCAGTGGCCGTGCATTACAAAGACAGGGCGAAGACCCGGGTAAACTTCGCCTGGTCCGCGATGCCTGGCTGGTCTGTGATGACTCTGGCTACAAGTATCCCATCGTGGACGGTATCCCGGTGATGCTGGTTGAGGTTGGCGAGAAGTGGAAAGAAACCGCCGACGATCAATTGCCGGTTCCGCCGCCCGCTGAACCTTAACGCGACCCGCCATGGCTCACCGCGCCCTTGCCTGGCTCCTACTAGGGGTTATTCTGGGCGGCTATGGCGTGCTGGGCTGGCGCTATGCCGTGCTCACGCCTGCCTGGCAGGTGCCAGACGAACCCGCCCATTACAATTACATCCGCCAGATTGCCGAAGAAGGGCGTTTGCCCGTTATCCGTTCGGGTGATTGGGATAGCGCTTACCAAAGCTTGCTCACCAGCACACGCTTTCACCCCGATTATCTGGAAGCGTTGGAGCGCATTGAATATGGTGACCATCACCCGCCGCTCTATTATCTCTTGCTGACGCCGGTTTTCTTATTGAGCGATGGCGACCTGACGGCCCTGCGCCTGGCTTCTGTGGCGGTTGGCGCTGGAGCGGTGTTGCTGGCCTTTCTGGTGATTGGGCGGTTGTTCCCGCAGCGGCCCTGGTTGGCGCTCACCGGCGCGGCTTTTGTGGCCTTCGTGCCGCAGAACCTCAGCATTCTGAGCGGGGTCAGCAACGATGGGCTTGCTCAGGTGATGGTGGGGCTGGGCTTGCTGGCCAGCTTGCATTACCTGCACCTGCCCGCAGACTCAGACCGCCACTTGCGCGCCGCTCTTTGGATGGGTCTGGCGGTGGGGCTGGCTTTTCTCACCAAAACCACGGTGTACTTCATCGCCGGAGTGGCTGGGCTGGCCTTGCTGCTCAAATGGCGGCGGAGCGGGTGGCCCTGGCGCCTGGCTGGGCAGCAGATCGTGGTGTTTTTGGTGCCAGCCCTGGTGATGGGCGGGGCCTGGTGGGCCCGCAACCTGAGCCTTTACGGCGGCACGGACTTCCTGGGCTTGCAACGTCATGCTGAGGTCGCCGGAGACCAGCTCCGCACCGAAGATTACCTCAACGACTCGGCCTTCCTGAACGGTGACCGCGAAGCCTTTGTGCGGAACTTTGGCACCACCACCTATAACAGCTTCTGGGGCCAGTTCGGGTGGATGGCCGTGCCCATGACGCCGCGCGATTATCGCATTTTGCTGATCTTCTGCGGGGTAGTGGGGCTGGGGCTGGTTCTGGCGCTTTTACGCGCCGATGGTTGGCGGGCCTGGGCGTCCCCTCAGCGCGAGGGCCTAGTCTTGATGACGGTCGTTGCAGGGCTGGTGGTGGCGGCCTACCTGTTCTATAACCTGGAGTTTTACCAGGCGCAAGGCCGCTACCTTTTTCCGGCGCTTATCCCGCTGGGGTTGATGGTGGGGCTGGGCCTGAGTGGTTGGGCAAGCAGCCTGGCGGAGCGTTTGCGCGTTCCGGCGTTGCACTATGCGCCGCTGGTCGCCATGCTCTTGCTGGCCGCCTTTGCCTTTTACGCGCTACAGACGTACATCGTCCCCAACCTGGGTTGGCAGTAACGCGGGTTCAGTAGCCCTGCGAAACGCTCCGCCAGGTGCCCGGAGCGCCTGCCACAAGGATGTAGGTCTGGCCATCCTGCGGCACATAAAGCATATCCCCTCGCTCAAAACCCAGGATGAACGCTGTGCCGCCCAGCTCGGGGGTGGTGGCCCAGCCCAGCCCGTCGCGCACGCCAATTGACTCGCGCCAGATTTTTCCAAAGCCGCGCACCGGCTCCAGGCGGCCTTCTGGTGCGGCCACGCCCAGGCTTTCGGGGTCTACGCCGCTCTGCCAGGTGTCGTTGAAGCGCTGATAGGTGCTGTTGTTAAAAATGGCGAAGATGCCGCCTTGTCCGGTATCCGGCAGGCGCGACACCCAGATCATGATGCCGTTTTCATAAGATTGGAAAGCGTTGTTTACGCTCTGGGCGCTGCCATCCCCCAACGGGCACCCAAGTTGCTCTCGGAGTTCCGGGGCGGCGCTATAGAGCGTCCCAAAGCCACCCTGGGGCGCAACCTGGCATTCTGCCTGGGCTACCACGCCCCCCACCAGGCCAATCACAGCGCCAGGCGTGGGCGGTGTGTTTGTGGGCGTGGGAGTGAAGGTGGGGGTGTTGGTGATGGCCAGCGAGGGTTGGGGGCTGGGCGTGGCGCTGGGTAGCGCGGCGGCTTCCTGGCCTGGGAGGTCATTCGGCAGCAGGACCGTTGGAGCCAGCACCGGCGAGGCGGTTGGCACTGGCGTATTCGTGACCACGATGAATTGCGGCGTGGCGGTCACAAAAATGGGGGTTGGGGTGGGGGAAAACAAGCTTTCGCACCCCACCCCGGCCAGGCTCAGCACCATCACCCACCATAGCCAGCCCCAACGCGGGGGTCGGGGGGGCCTCAAGCGCGCCCCGTGGCTTTCCATGCGCTAGGCATTGAAGTTTGGCTTACCCCAGATGCCACGCGGCAGCTCGATGCCTGCTTCTTCGAAGCGTTCTGCCACGCGCGGGCGCATCCCGGTTGGGATGAGACTCCCGCCACCTTCGTGGCTGGGTTGCAGGGAAGTCTGGCCCGGCATCTTATACACGAAGATGTCTTGCAGGGTGATGTTGCTGCCTTCCATACCCTGCACTTCTGTGATCTGGATGATCTTGCGGCTGCCATCCTTGAGGCGCGCTTGCTGCACAAACAGGTTAATCGCGCTGGCGATCTGTGCGCGGATCACATCCACCGGGATATCCATCCCGGCCATCATGCACAGGGTTTCCAGGCGGGCGACTGCCTCGCGCGGGCCGTTGGCGTGCACCGTGGTCAGCGATCCATCGTGGCCGGTGTTCATCGCTTGCAGCATGTCCATCGCGGCACCATCGCGGATTTCCCCCACCACCACACGATCCGGGCGCATACGCAGAGAGCCTTTCACCAGGTCCCGAATGGTCAGCGCGCCTTCGTTGGTCCCGGCCATGGGGGGGCAGGTTTCCAGGCGCACGACATGCCGCTGGCTCAGTTGCAGCTCGGCGGAGTCCTCAATGGTGATGGTTCGCTCGTCTTCAGGGATAAAGCTGCTGATCACGTTGAGCAGGGTGGTTTTGCCGGAGCCTGTGCCGCCCGACACCACAATATTCATGCGGATCTTGACGCAGGCTTCCAGAAAGCGGGCCACATCTTCGGTGAAGGAGCCAAAATTCACCAGATCGCGCCAGGTGAGGCGCTTTTCCGGAAATTTGCGGATGGTGATGGTCGTGCCGCATAAGGCGGCGGGGGGCATCACGATGTGCACGCGGCTACCATCTGGCAGGCGCGCATCCACCATGGGGTTACGGCGGCTAAGGTCGCGCTGGAGTGGGCGCACGATCCGTTGCGCGGTCCACTGAACATGGTCTTCATCATCAAAGACCGTTTGCGTCTCGGTGAGCTTGCCTTTGCGCTCAGCAAAGATGATCTCTGGGCCGTTTACCATGATTTCTGAATAGCTACGCTCCTGAACGAGCGGTTCGATAGCGCCAAAGCCCAACAAATCGTTAACGATGGCTTCTTCCAGCGCGGTGTATTCCTCCTGGGTGAGCTGAATGCCGGAGCGCTGGATCAGGGTTTGCAGGCGTTGCTTGATCACCTGCCGATGTTCTGGATTTCTGGCCGACATCTGGTCGAACTCATCCGGCGAGCTTAGCAACTTGGGCCGCAAGCGTCGGCGCAGTTCAGCCACTTTGGCCGATGTCCGGTGCTTTTCTGGCGGAACGTAGCCTTCTTCCTCATCCTGCTGAGGGCTGGGTATGGATGGCGCAGGAGGGGCCGGAGCCGGGGTGCCCTCCACCTGGCGTAATTCATCCAGCGATTCAATGCGCCTTTCGGCACCCCTCAATTTTGACAACCGAGAACCCATAGCGCCTATCCCCACAAACTAGCGTGCTTTGCCTTGCCCTTTCAAGTGTAAGGCGCCTTGCTCAAACTGACAAGCTAGTCCAGGCGGCGCTGGTTTGCAGTGTCGGATTCTGGCCCACCCGGGACGAAGCGTTGGCGCACCACATCCAGTGCATTGATCACGGTGTTCTGTTGATAGCCCGCCAGAAAGGCGAGCAGCAAATCAACCCGAATGTAGGGATTGATCACGTCCGAAATGCTGGAAACGTTGAGATCCACAGACGAGACCACGGCAAAAATAAAGATCAGATACATCATGAAGCCCATCAGAAGCCCCACAAAGGGGTTAATAATGTACCAATTCACGTGGATTGGGTCAAAATCTCGATCAATGGTGGTGTGGCGCTGCAAGGTGCGCAACGTGAAGAGCCAGGCGCCAAACGCACCGAACACTGCCGGATAGTAGCCCTGCCCGATCCATTCTACCCCGGCGTTTTCTGCTACGCCAATGAAAAGCTGGCCCAGCCCCAGCAAAGTGACCAGGGCAATTGCGAAGCCAATCAGGTAGTTCATCAGCAGGGGGCGATAGCGCTCAATGTCCTCGCGGACGCGCTTTTCGCGCATCACATCGGCGCGCACCCGGTAGATGATGGCGCGGGACTCGTCGTAGTTCTCCCGCGATTGCAGGAGCAGGTTGCTGGCGCGCAACAGTTCCCGCTGGTATTCATCCACATTGCCGCGTGAGCCCCGCACACTCAGCACAATCTCATCCTGCAAGGCTTCGATCTGGTCGAACAGGTCACGGATGCGGTTATCATCCACCAGCATTTCTAGCAAGCGCGGATCAGCCTGATAAGTCTCGATTTCGGCCAGGCCCAACGCCTCTTCTACACGGGCGCGCGGCGTCTGGCGGAAGGGCGTTTCGATTTCGCGCACGCCTGCCCCGCTGCGGGTGGGCGGCGTGAGCGCTTCTTCTGGTTCCAGTGCATAGAGGTCCACCGGGGCTTCTGCGGTTCCCGTGACCTCAAAGCCGCCTACGGACTCGGTCCTGTAGGGGTAGGCGCCGGCGCCTTCTTCCGCTTCGTAGGGTTCGTCCAGGGTGTAGAGGTCCAGGTTATCCAGCGGTTCCAGTGGTGCATCTTCTGGTTCCAGGAAAAAGGGGTCTTCGATGGGCGCTGGGGCTTCTTCCTGAACGGTTTCGGCTGGGGCGTCTGCATAAGCCTGTGGCGGGCGCTGGCCGGGCGGCAATTCCTCGGGGGCCTGGGGCGTGATACCTGCCAGTGCCCCCCGTTCCAGGCGTTGGCCCTGCAAATTGACCTGGCGCAGGTGGCTTTCGATGGGAGGGATGGCCTCGATGTTTTCCGGCGCGCTGCTGAGGGCAAAGGGCATCGCCTCTGGGCCGACTGGGGCGGCGCTCAGCGAGAATTCTGGCACAGCAGGCGCCACAGGCGTGGGTTCTGGTTCGGTGCGGCCACTGCGCATCGGTGGGGCTGCCGGGGCCGCTGGCGGAATTTCCTCCGCTAACTCGCTGAAATCCGGGAAGTCCTCTGCATCGGCTTCGGACAGGTCCTGAACAGCAGGTATATCATTCTCATCACCGTAAAGTTCCTCTGGCTCTGGTGGCAGCTCCGGCGAACGGCGGTCAGCGCGCGGGACGCGGATGTCGTCCAGGCCCTCGGGCAGGGTGCGCGGCGAAAATTCCTCTGGCTCAGGATCATCCAGGCTCCCCCATGAAGCCGTCATGGTGGGCGCGAGCGTCTCCAGAGCTAATGCGTCTTCGTCTTCATCAAAATCGGGGAAGTTGGGTCTGTCGTCCTCTGGGAGCAACGCAAACGGCAGCTCATCCTCGGCTGGCGTGGGGAGGTCCTGCGGCAGGGCTGCTTGGGGCACGCCCTGCGGAGCATCCGGCGGCAAGGTTAGCTCGGGTTCGTCATAAAGCTGGGGACTCGCCTCGACTTCGACCGGTTCCGAAACTGGCGCGGGTTCTTCCTCCAGCAGCGCATCAAAATCGGGGAAGTCTGGGTCATCCACGGTGGGGCCTGCCGGGTAGGGCACTTCTTCGGCGGCGTAAACGGCCTGCCCCTGGGGGTCGATGTACAGTTGCTGGCCAAAGACCTCGTCAAAGTCCGGGTCTGCTTCGCCAAAAAGCGCGTCGAGTTGCTCATCTGGCGTGCCGGAACCCGGCTCAGGCCCACGGTTGGCCAGAATTTGCGTCCGTACATCTGGCAAATTCTCGCCGCTGAGCAGCGGTGCAAGCCCAGCAGGCTGCTCGGATGGTGTTGCTGATGCATCCGCAGCGGTTTCTGCTGCTGCCTGCTGTTCCATCCAGGCCATCAGGTCCTGTTCATTTTCAAAATAGGGGGCGTCTTCCGGTTTGGGTTGGTCCTGGCCCTTGCCCAGCCCCAATCCGCGCATAATCTCCTGGCCACGTCCGCGCAACGAGGCACGCTTTTGGGGCTTGTCATCCATGGCTAATGATCTCCTCTGCAAGTTTGCGATAGGCCTGGGCAGCAGGGTGATTGGGTGCGTAATCTAGCAGGGACTGGTCAGCAGCGGGTGCTTCGGCCACGATGGGGTCATAGTCCAGCACGGTTGAGAACATCTGCTCCGGGAAACTCGCCCGAATCTCGTCTACGGCTTCGCGGGATTGTTCAATGAGGGGCTGGTGCATGGTGGCGAAAACGCCAGTGATCTTCAGGTCCGGATTGAGCTTGCTTTGCTGAATGCGCTGGACGCTTTCTAGCAGGCTGCGGACACCACGCATGGCCAGATACTGGCACTGAACGGGGATCAGCAACTCCCTGGCTGCCACCAACCCGTTAGCGGTCAGGATACCAATGGTTGGGGGGGGTGTCGATCAGGATGTAATCAAAAGACGATGCGGTTATGCTCCAGCGCCGTGCGCAGCCGTGTGACG
>JAAUUD010000094.1 GCA_012031655.1 Anaerolineae bacterium
CTGGGGGGGGCACACTGGGCTGTTCCAGGACGGCTTTCAAAGGCGCCACCAGCCGCTGATACAGATAAGCCTGCATAAAGTGAAGGGTCTGCCAGTCCAGGTTTTGGTAATCCTTCATGCGTGTTTACCCATTTATTGGCTTTGGGTGCGCGGTGGGGGCCACAGGTCTCTTGCGAAGTAGCCTGTCTTCACCTGTTTCCAGTATAGCATAGCCACTCAGGCCATTTCTACCAGGGCGGCGTAGGCAGGTAGGCGTGTCTGTGCCAGAAAAGTCCGCAAATCAAGCAGCGCGTTTGCGTAGAGTTCCAGCAGGTTTTCGTCGCTGGCTTTGTAGCGCCGCAACGTTTGCAGGGCGCAGGCGCTACAGCCCCGCATGGCACGGTAGCTATCCGTTTCGCATTCCATGCAGCCATTCAAGCGGATCATCATCAGCATAAAGGCCATGACTTCTTCGTGGGTTTCCGGTAAGGTCAGCAAGCGGTCCACCAGCCCTTGCCAGGCTGCCCCGCGCGAGCCGCGCAGTTCTGGGATGACATACGCAGGAAAGAGGATTTCATTTTCGGCGTACATGCGCATTCCTTCAACGAATAGCACCAGCAATAGCAAATCTGTTCTGCATCATAGCACACCTCGTGATAGACGTGCGTTATAATGTCGTTTGTTTCGCTTGTGGGGCGCCCTGTTTATAATCAGAACATGCACAAACAACTCTGGCTGTGGCTGGGTATGCTGTGGTTAGCCGGGTGTGGGGCGTTGGGCGGCGATGCTCAACCGCTGGTGGTGGTGGCCACGCCAGATGCCCCCGATGCAGGCTTTCAGACCTACGAGCATCCCTCAGACGTTTTCAGTATTCGCGTGCCGCCAAGCTGGATTCCGGATCAGTTGCCGGATGACAACGGCCTGCGCGTGCAGTTTACGGCTATCGAAGGCGCAGAACGCGTGGTGCGGCTGACCATTTATGTGGTGAACACCGGGCAACCACTCCAGGCAGAAGCCTTTGCCAGTGCGGTCCGTGCCTATCAGCCACCGCCAGACCTGGCCGCTATTCCCTGGCGCCTGGTGGAAAGCGAAACCGCCATGCCAGATGGCAGCGTTCGGGTGGTGGGCGTGCGCGGCTACCCCACGCTGGGGCCGCGCGCGCTGAACATCTTTTTGCAACCCAACGGGAGCTACTTTTCGGCGCTGGAGGTGGACGTTACTGGTGCAGATGAGGCCACTTTGCAGACGCTCCGCGCTGTGGCCAATACCTTCCGCGTGAACACGGCGGCGCCACTTCGGCAGGGGGCAGTCTTTCCGGCGGGGGTGACCTCCGCAACGGGCGTCATTGGCTTTCAGAATTACCTGCACTGGCAGGACTCCAACGGTGGCTTTAACCTGACCGGGCAGGTGGTCAACCAGAGCGAAGAAGCCTTCGAGGCCATGCGTCTGACGGGCTTTTTGCTGGACGAGGCCGGGAATATCCTGGCGGAGCGTTCGGGTATCCTGAGCCTGGATGTGTTGCGGGCGGGCGAGGTGGCGCCCTTTCGCCTCCGCTTTGACACAGGCCGCCCCACAACCGCCGTCCGCTACGAGATTCACGCCGCCGCCCGCGCCGCAGACTTTGACCGCAACCGCTTCTATGGGGATGAAAACTTCATCATTGGCGAAGAAGAAGCCCGCATCAGCGAAGATGGGTTTTTGATCATCAGCGGGCTGGTGCAGAACAACAACACCCAGTTGGCCACCAATGTTAAGATCATCGCAACCATTCTGGATGCCCAGGGGCAGGTTGTGGCCGCAGAGACCACCTTTGTGAATCAGGAAACCCTGCGCCCTGGCGAGGCGGTTCCTTTCGAGGTTACCGTGAGCGAGCTAGGCGGCCCAGGCTTTAGCTACGATCTGCTGGTGCAGGGTAGCCTCCCATGAGGGGCGTCTGGTGGGGCGCGCTACTGGCTACCCTCTTGACCGGCCTGGCTGCCCCCTGCAAGCGCAGCCAGTGCAGGAGGTTCGTTTGCTGTTGCTCCCCAATCAGCAAACGGTGGTGCCTCTGCTGGGCGGCTTTTTGCACATCCCCTTTGGCGTGGTGGATGCACCAACAGCGGTTACATTTTCGCTGGAGGGGGCTTCTGGTCTGGTGGTGAGCGCGCCCGACACCCTGCGCGGCTTTAACCTGCCTTTGGTGCTGCGGCGCGGCGCTACCTTCACCCTGATTGAGCGACCCGGCCTGAACATGCCGCCAGAAAGCGGGGATTACCTGCTGTATTTTGATACCCTGGGCGTGTTTGTGCAGGCGGTGCAAGCGCCCTATGGCCTGCACTGGCTGGGGATGCTGGAAGGCTGGCACCCTGGCCTGCCCTATGCTGACCATCATCCGCGCTACACAGCTACCCCGCAACGCACCCAAAACCGCGTGACGCACCTGCGCATTGAGGCTGCGGGGCAAACAGCCCTGCGGTTGCCTGCTGCGGGGACCTTACCTGCCTATGCCGGGCCTGTGGCCGGGCAGAATCGCGGCGATCCAGCAACGTTTGGCGTACTGGGCTGGACCACGGCCCAAGCGCTGCCTGCGCTGGCCCTGGCGCTCTTCCCAGCGATCCCCTACGGGGCCGATTTGCCCGCGCCTGGGGCACGGACCAGCCCGCTGGCGCTCTGGCTGCCCTTCGATTGCGGCGCAGAATGGGTGGTGTCGTGGGGGTTTCATCATGGAACGCCGCAGAACCGCTTTGCGCTTGATTTTGCGGTCGCGGACCAGCCAGGCGGGACCGCCCTGCAAGCGATCCGTGCCGCGCACGCTGGGCGCCTGGCCTTCAAGCGCTATGGCCCAGCCAACGCGCTGCTGGACCTGGGGCTAGCAGCGCGTGTTTTTCATGCGGACGGCATCACCTCCACGGTGTATGGCCACCTGAACCCGGCCAGCCTGGCCCGCTGGGGGCTGGACCTGGCAGCCCTGGCCCCGTTTGCATGGGTCGAGGTAGGCCCAATCGAGGCCGGGCAGGTCATTGGCATGGCCGGGGAAAGCGGCTACAGCACCGGCGCTCACCTGCACGTTGTGCTGTGGACCTTTGACCAGAGCCTGGACCTTCCCGCCTTTGTGGGGCTGCCTGCCACACGGCGCGGCACCCGTCTTTTGGCGGAAGCGCGCCCGAACTGCGCCGCCTACCCACGCTAGCGCAGGCTGGCTTCGGTCACGCTCAGGTTATCAAAGCTGACGACCATCTCGGCGGGTTCGTCAAAGGTCAGCACGCCGCCCAGCAAACCCACCTGCCCCGCCTGGATGTGGCGGTCATCTTCGGCATCCATCACGAAGTCGCCATTGACGTACAGCGCCAGGTAATCCCCAATGCAAACGGCGCGCAGGCTGTTTTGCGCGGTGCCGTGGCGGATCGCGTCGTGCTCGTGCCAATCCTGGATGAAGCTTAAGCTACGCCCATCCGCATAGACGATTGCGGCAAAACCGTTGCTGCTCACCAGAAAGCCATAGCCCGTTCCGGTTTCGTCAACCCGGCACATCACGCCATAAAGGTCATCCTCAAAGCGCGTCTGGGGGGTGGCCTCTACGGTGATGTTGAGGTCCTGCGCAGCCTCGCCGCCCTGCCCCCAGATGTATTGGGCAAACTCGGCCTGCTGGCGCACCTGGTAGCGCCCTGCTTCGATGCTCAGGCTAGCGCCCTGGGCCGGGTAATCCCCGGTTTCAAAGCCGCTGGCGTCGCTAAAGTCCTGGGAATAAAGCGTGTCGCCCAGGGCGATTTCGTCTTCACCGTGGAGAGCCTGGCTGCCACAGGCGGCCAGCAGGGCCGCCAGGCCAGGTAATAAAATCCAAATCCAGCGTTTCATGCATTCCTGTCCTGTTGTTTACCGTGCTACCATGTTCTGAGGGTCCCGGTCCGGCGTTCCTTACAGACCCAGAACCCGGCGCGATCTTAACACGAGAGGCAGGAGACAGGCATGGTATTCATTGCAATTGAAGGTGTGATTGGCGTAGGTAAAACGACCCTGGCGCGTTACCTGGAAGGCGCGCTGGATGCAGCATTATTGCTGGAAGTGTTTGAAGAAAATCCCTTCCTGAGCGCTTTTTACCAGGACCGCGACCGCTACGCCTTTCAGACCCAGATTTTCTTTTTGCTGAGCCGCTATCAGCAGTTGCGGGAGCTCAACCACCTCTTGCCGCCCATTGTGAGCGATTACATGTTTGCCAAAGATGCGCTTTTTGCCCGGTTGAACCTGCGCGGCGATGAGCTGGCGACTTACGAACGCGTGCATCTGGCGCTCAACGAGAACATCCCGCAGCCGGACCTGGTGGTTTACCTGCGCGCCGAAACGCCCGTGCTGATGCAGCGCATCGCCGTGCGCGACCGCCCCTACGAACGCAGCATGGACGAGCGCTATATTGACCGACTGCGCCAGGCCTACGAGCAGTTTTTTGCGGCTTACAAGCAGCGGCCCTTGCTGGTGATTGACACTAACGCGCTGGATATCATCCAGCGC
The DNA here is from genome assembly GCA_012031655.1 of Anaerolineae bacterium. Lineage (GTDB taxonomy): Bacteria > Chloroflexota > Anaerolineae > Aggregatilineales > J027 > JAAUUD01. The sequence goes on from JAAUUD010000094.1 coordinate 4,465, forward strand.
GAGGAACACCGCCAACAGGTCATCCAGCAGGTGCGCCAGGTCGTGGAAGGCGGTCCGCGCCAGCAACTGCTGCCCGGTATGGAGCAGAATGGCCTGCCGGTAGCGCTCCACTTCAGCACGCCAGCTGACCTGGATTTGCCCGCCACCCGGCGCCGCCTGGGGGATTTTCAGCGCTTCCACCGCGAACTTGACCAGGTCAAGGGCTTCCCCAGCGACCTGCTGCTGAACTTCGTAGGGCTCCAAGAAGAAATTGGCGAGCTGGCCCGCGCTTTGCGCCAGGCGCAGGGCACCACCCACGAAAGCACCACTCGCAAGCACATTCGAGAAGAATTGGCCGATATTCTGGCCTATGTGCTCAAGATCGCCAATTATACTGGGGTCGATTTAGAAGCCGCCTACCTGGAGAAAATGGCCGCTAACAAAGCCCGCGTCTGGGATAACGGCGGCTGAACTCGCAAGTTCAGGCTTAACGGGGCGCGTTTCGGTGCTATAATCGCGCCGCTATGGTTATCCTGCACATCATCCGCGCAACCGGCCTGGCCGGAGCCGAAAAACACCTCCTGACCCTGTTGCCGGGCCTGCGCGAACAGGGGGTGGATGCACGCCTGCTGCTCTGGGTGGCGCCGGGCATCCCTGCCGATGAAATCGTGGAGGCGGCGCAGGCCTGCGGCATCCCGATTGAGCGCTGGGTGATGCCGGGCAACGGGGTGCCGCGCTTTTCTGGCGCCTGGTTCGCTACCTGCGCCGCGAGCGCCCGGCCATTGTGCATACGCACCTGGTCCATGCCGAAACCTATGCCATCCCGGCGGCACGGCTGGCGGGCGTCCGTGTGGTGGTGAATACCTGCCACAACGATGACCCCTTCCGGCGGCATCCGGCTATGCGCGCTCGTAGTTGGGCGCTCTGGCGCCTGGCACACGGGGGTATCGCGATTTCGGAGGCCATCCGCCGCTTTCTGATCACCGTAGAACGGGCGCCTGCCTCCCGCATCCAGGCTATCTACTACGGCTTGCCCTTGCCACCGCTGCTGAGCGTTGAGCCAGGGAGCTTACATGCTACGCTGAACCTGCCGCCCTCCGCGCGCTTGATGGGTTCGGTGTGCCGCCTGGTGGAGCAAAAGGGGGTCGCCTATGCGCTAGAAGCCTTTGCCCAACTGGCGCCGCGCTACCCCGACCTGCATTATGTCATCGTGGGGGATGGCGCCCTGCGCGGGCGCTGATGGACCAGGCCGCCCAACTGGGCCTGGCGGAGCGCGTGCACTTCCTGGGCTGGCAACCGGAGGTGCAGAGCCTCATCGCGCAGTTTGAGGTCTTCCTGGCGCCGTCGCTCTGGGAGGGGTTTGGGCTGGTTTTTCTGGAGGCGATGGCCCAGGCCCGGCCCATCATCAGCACCACGGCGACTTCGATTCCGGAGGTGGTGCCGGATGGCGAATGCGGCCTGCTGACCGCCCCACGGGATGTGCCTGGACTGGTGGCGGCGCTGACCCGGCTGCTGGACGACCCCGCCTATGCTGACCACCTGGGCCAGGTTGGGCGCGAACGCCTGGCGACGACCTTCAGCCCGGCGCAGATGGTGGCGCAGACCGCCGCCCTCTACCAGGAACTCCTCCACAAAAACACTCCAACGCCGTAAGTCCCGCCCCGGTCAGGGCATCTGATAACAAGAGCACACCCAGAACTTGACAATTATGCGGCGCCTGCTTAGACTTTGGTTGAAGCAGCAGTTGAGTAAAACAAAGCCAGCCGAGGAACCATGATGCACCAGCAGGCTTGCTTGTGTGCGAAGCAGGGGCGTTAATCACCGCTTCGCACCTCTGAAGAACGAACCGAAACCGATCTCTAAAAAGGTCAACTGACCAACGCGAAGCGTGAAGCGTCCCTGAAGCGGTGCTGGATGTGCCGCTCATGTCTCAGGAACAGGGTGTTCACGCTTTTGGTTTGTCTGTTGGCCTTTTTTATTGCAATGAGGAACGCGTATGCTATTCACTGGACTTGCCACCCCGCCCACGCTTGCCAGCGCCGCACGCATCGAAGCGCTCATCGGCAATACCCCCTTGCTGGGCTTTCAGCGCATCACCGCGCACCTGCCGCCAACGGTGCAGGTTGCCGCCAAGGCAGAATGGGCCAATCCGGGCGGCAGCGTGAAGGACCGCGCCGCGCTGAACATGATTCTGGAAGCCGAAGCGCATGGCCTCATCCAGCCAGGCAAAACCACCCTGCTGGATAGCACCAGCGGCAACACGGGCATCGCCTATGCCATGCTGGGCGCGGCGCGGGGCTACCGCGTGAAGCTCTTTGTGCCCGCCAACGCCAGCCCAGAGCGCCTGAAAATCCTGCGCGCCTATGGTGTCGAACTGGTGTTGACGGATCCGCTGGAAGGTTCTGACGGGGCCATTGAAGCCGTGCGCGAACTGGCCGCCCAGGAACCCCAACGCTACTACTACGTCAACCAATACAACAACCCGGCCAACTGGCAGGCGCACTATAAAACCACTGGCGTCGAAATCTGGGAGCAGACCGACGGCCAGGTGACGCACTTTCTGGCTGGTCTGGGCACCAGCGGCACCCTGATGGGTACCGGACGCCGCCTTAAGGAATATGACCCGGCCATCCAGGTGATTTCCCTGCAACCGGACTCGCCCTTTAATGGCCTGGAGGGGCTTAAGCACATGCTGACCGCCATCCGCCCCGGGATTTATGACCCCGCTCTGGCCGACCGTAACCTGGAAATCCGCACCGAGGCGACTTATGCAATGGCGCGGCGCCTGGCCCGCGAAGAAGGGCTGCTGGTGGGCATCAGCGCAGCGGCGGCGATGGTTGGCGCCTTGCAGATTGCCGAAGAATTGGCCGCCGAGGGCGAGCCAGGCTGCATCGTCACGCTTTTTCCGGATAGCGCCAGCAAGTACCTCAGCGAGAACTTCTGGGTGGAGGGCGACGCGTGAAGCTGGTCATCTCGGCGCCGTTGCAGGCGCAAATTGTCGCCCACCTGGAGGCCAGTTATCCCAATGAAGGTGGCGGCTTCCTGGTGGGTAAGCAAGAAGCGGGCCAGAGCATCTTAAGCGAAGTGCGCCCGGTGGCGAACCGCTTTGCCACCGAGGAGCAATATCACCGTTATCTGATGGAAGAGGGCGCCTTCCTGGCGGCGGAGGATGACGCTGATGCGCGCGGGCTGGACCTGCTGGGCTACTTCCATTCGCACCCGAACGCGCCCGCCGTGCCTTCTGACTTTGACCGCGTCCACGCCCTGCCCAACTTCCTCTACCTGATCCTTTCGGTGGTGGAGGGGCGCAGCGCGGAAGCGCGTGTGTGGCACCTGCGGCCAGACCGGAGCGGCTTCGATCCGCTCCCGCTGCACATCCTGACCGACGCTCCAGGATAGCGATAAAAAACGAGGAACAAGGACCCCCTGAATATGGCAAATATCAAAATTCCGACGCCCCTGCGGGCTTACACCAGCGGCCAGTCCGTGATCGCGGTCAGCGGTGGCACCGTGGCCGAGGTGCTGGAGGACCTGACCGCGCAATATCCCGACCTGCGCCCGCACATCTACGACGGCGACCAGCTCCGCAGCTTTGTGAACGTCTTCATCGGGGAGGAAAACGCCCGCGACCAGCATGGCATGGCCACTCCGGTGGCCGAAGACGCCCAGTTGCGTATTATTCCATCCATTGCAGGAGGCTAGCATGGCGGTTCCCGTGGTAACGATCGATCCAGCAGCGGTCAAGCTTTCCAGAGAAGAGGTGCTGCGCTATAGCCGCCATCTGATCATGCCCGAAGTGGGGATGGCGGGCCAGCAAAAGCTCAAGGCGGCCAGGGTGCTGCTCATTGGGACGGGCGGGCTGGGCAGCCCCACGTCGATTTATCTGGCTGCTGCCGGGGTGGGGACAATCGGCCTGGTGGATTATGACACCGTGGACGAGAGTAACCTGCAACGTCAGATCATCCACGGCACCAAAGACCTGGGCAAGCCCAAGGTGGAGTCTGCGCAAGAGACGCTGCTGGACATCAACCCCTACCTGAACCTGAAGCTCTACAATGTGCCCTTCACCAGCCACAACGCGCTGGAAATCATCCGCGATTACGACATTGTGGTTGATGGCACGGATAACTTCCCCACCCGCTATTTGGTCAACGATGCCTGCGTGATGCTGGGCAAATACAACGTCTATGGCAGCATCTTCCGCTTCGAGGGGCAGGTGAGCATCTTTGGTGACCCCGATGGCCCCTGCTATCGCTGCATGTTCCCCAGCCCGCCGCCGCCGGGCCTGGTGCCAAGTTGCGCCGAAGGCGGGGTGCTGGGCATTTTGCCAGGCACCATCGGCACCTTGCAGGCCACCGAGGCCATCAAGCTCATCCTCGGGATTGGGAAGCCGCTCATTGGGCGTATGCTGCTCTATGACGCGCTGGATATGGCCTGGGATACCATCAAAATCCGCAAAAACCCGACCTGCCCGATCTGCGGCGAACACCCTACCCTCACGGAACTGATCGACTACGAACAGTTCTGCGGTGTCCCGGCGCACGACCGCAGCAGCTATGGCGAAGATCAGGCCAAGCGCCCGGTTCCGGCGATCTCCGTGCGGGAATTTGCGGGGTGGCGCAGCAGTGGCCAGGCGTTCTTTTTGCTGGATGTGCGCGACCCTCACGAGGCCGAGATCAGCCAGATGGGGGCGGACGCGCTGATCCCCAAAAATGTGGTTCGGCAGCGCCTCAACGAGTTGCCGCGCGATCTGCCGCTGGTGGTCTATTGCCGCTCGGGTGCGCGCAGCGCAGATGTGGTGCGCTGGCTGGAGGACGAAGGCTTCACCAAGGCGGTGAACCTGGCAGGCGGCATCAATGCCTGGGCGCGGGAAGTCGACCCCAGCTTGCCGACCTATTGACCTCCGTCTTTGAAGGTGGAGGCGGACCCCGCCAGGCCCGCCTCCATACCGGCATCGCCTAGAGCGCTTCGGCAATGCTCTTGGCCTGGGTAAAGAGCAGCAGGTAGTCCGGGCCGCCTGCTTTGCTATCCGTGCCGCTGAGGTTAAACCCGCCAAAGGGATGGACCCCCACAACCGCGCCGGTGCTCTTGCGATTGAAGTACAGGTTCCCGACCTGGAAGGCGCGCCGGGCGTGTTCCAGGCGGCTACGGTCACGGCTATACAGCGCCCCAGTCAGGCCATAGTCTGTGCTGTTGGCGATGGCGAGCATCTCGTCAAAGTCGCCAGCTGGGACCAGCGCCAGCACGGGGCCGAAGATTTCTTCCTGGGCGATGGGGGCATCGCCGGGCACCTCGCCAAAAATCGTCGGCTGGATGAAGTAGCCGTTGGTGTCTGTTTCGATGAAATTGCCGCCCAACAGCAGGGTGTGATGCTGCCGCCCCAGGCCAATGTAGCCCATAATTTTATCCACTGCACGCGGGTTGATGACTGGCCCCATATAAATTTGAGGTCCGCCGTCGGTGGCGCCGACGCTCAGTTGCTCGGCACGGGCCACCACGCGCTCTGCCAGGTGTTCGTAGATGGGCCGGGCGATGATGGCGCGGCTGCCCGCCGAGCACTTTTGCCCCTGAAAGCCAAACGCGCTGGCGACGATGCCAGCGGCGGCGGCTTCCAGGTCGGCGGTTTCATCCACCAGCACGGCATCTTTGCCGCCCATCTCCAGAATGCTGCGCTTGAGCCACTTCTGGCTGGGGTGGAGCTTCGCGGCGCGTTCGTAAATCTCCAGCCCCACGTTTTTGGACCCCGTAAAGGCGATCAGGCGGGTCTGAGGGTGGTCTACCATCACGCGCCCGGCCAGGCTGCCCGGGTTGCTGACCACGAAGTTCAGCACGCCCGGCGGCAAGCCCTGTTCCCAGAACAACTCGCAGACCTTATAGGCCACGGTGGCGGCGTCCTCTGCGGGCTTGACGACCACCGCGTTGCCGCTCACGAGGGCCGCGCTGGTCATGCCGGTCATGATGGCGCAGGCAAAGTTCCAGGGCGGGATGACGGCTGCCACGCCCAGCGGCAGGTACATCAGTTGCAGTTGTTCGCCGGGGAAGGGCCTCAGCGCGGCGCTGCTATCCGCCAGATGGACCATCTGGCGGGCGTAGTACTCCAGAAAATCGATGGCCTCGGCGGTGTCGGCGTCGGCTTCGGCCCAGCTTTTGCCCACTTCAAAGACCATCCAGGCGCTAAACTCGTGCTTGCGGCGGCGCATGGCGGCGGCAGCGCGCAGCAGGTAGCGGGCGCGTTCTTCCGATGTGGTAAGGTAGTAGCGCCCGGTGATGCCCTGAATCACAATGGCTGTCTACAGGGCACATTTAAATGCATCTAAAATTCATCCATATAAATATAGCACTACCCTTTCCTAACATCATTTAGCACACTGGAACCGTTTTATTTCATCACAGCAGCTTTGGTAATATTCATGCAGCAAACACTTTAGCAGCTCAACTCGGGATTTAAGTCTTGCTATGGATGTTCTAGAATGTTCTGTCATTTTTGCACTCATGCAACATAGATCAAAATGAGCAGAATCACAACAGTAAAGACCAAAAAAAATTGTTGACTTAGTGAGCA
>JAAUUD010000095.1 GCA_012031655.1 Anaerolineae bacterium
TAGCGTAACGGTGGGTGTGGTTGCGACCGACCCCGACCAGGGCGATACCGTGACTCTCAGCGCCACCAGCGCGGCGCCAGGCATCGCTAGCGTATCGCTGATTGGCCCACAACTGACCATCACAGGCAATAGCCAGGGGTCCACCAACATCACGGTTACAGCACGCGATTCGCGCGGGCTGGAAAGCAGCGTGGTTTTCCTGGCGACCGTGCAAAATCCTCAGCCACAGAACAGCCCGCCGAACGCAGGCGCCATCAGCGCCCAGACCATCACCGTAGGCGCCACATTAGATGTCCCAATCGCCTTCAGTGATCCCGACAACGATCCGCTGAACATCACCGCACAGAGCAGCAACAACAGCGTTGTCTCCGCTGTGGTGGTGAATAACAACGCGGTCCGTTTGAGCGGTGTCGCTGTGGGGATGGGCAACATTACCCTCACTGCAACGGATGGGCGCGGCGGCTCGGCCACCACTACCTTTGCAGTGGCGGTCAACGATCCGCCACCCGATAATGATCCGCCCACTCTTCAGGCCATCAACGACCAAACCGTTGATGTGGGGCAAGCCTTGCAAATTGCCCTGAGCGCCAGCGACCCCAATGGGGACAACGTGATTTTGACCGCCGGTTCTGGGGATGATTTTGTGGCGGCGGTCTCGGTGAGCGGCACCAGCCTTAATTTGCTAGGGGTGAGCGCTGGTCAGACACAAATCACGGTGACGGCCAGCGATGGCACGGACGCGGTAACCGAGGACTTTACGGTGACGGTTAACCCACCCGCCAATAACCCACCGGTCATCCTGAGCGAATTTCAGCAAGTGGAAGTGGACGCCGGCGCCACGGTCCAGGTCGAGGTGAACACCAGTGATCCTGAAGGCGACCCTGTGACCGTTTCTGCATTTTCCAGCGATGCCGGGGTCGCCAGCGTCAACGCCAGCGGCACACCGCTCATCATCGAGGGCCTCAGCGGCGGCCAGGCCGAAATCACCGTGTCTGCCACAGATGGCACCAGCACAGTCTCGGACTCTTTCACGGTGGTCGTTACCGAAGAAGTGGCCCAGGTGAACACCCCGCCCAGCATCGATACACAATTTGCGCCGCAGGTGTTGGAAGTGGGCCAAAGCGTAGCGCTGGATGTTTCTACCAGCGATGCGGAAGGCGACCCCGTGACCGTATCCGCCCAATCCACCAACCCGAATGTGGTCACCGTCAACCCGCAGGGCACCCCCCTGACCCTTACCGCGATTGGGGAGGGTAGCGCGCAGATCATCGTGACCGCCAGCGATGGCACCGACAGCACCGACGCCGCGATTGAGGTTTCGGTCAACGCTCCACCGCCCAATAATCCGCCTGATGTGGCGCCGATTGGCCAACAAAACCTGACTACCGGCGGCAGCACGACCGTAGACCTAAACACCAGCGATCCTGAAGGCGACCCCATCACAGTCACTGAAGTCACCAGCAGTGATCCCAACGTAGCGACAGCCAGCCTGAACGGCAATCAAGTTGTCATTAACTCAGTTGGGGCGGGCACGGCACAGATTACCGTCACGGTGAGCGATGGGGTCAACACCACGCAAACAACCTTCACCGTGGGCGTCGAAGCACCCGTCAACAATCCGCCTAACCTGGAACCCGCCCCCGAACAAAGCTTGCAGACGGGGGGCACCGTGACCCTGAACCTGGCAGCCAGTGACCCCGAAGGTGACCCGGTTACCTTTACAAGCCCCAATAGCGGCGACGCCAACGTAGCTACCGCCAGTTTAAACGGCAATCAATTGACGATCACGGCGGTCGGGCCAGGCAGCACACAGATTTTCGTCAGCGGCACCGATGGCACCAACACAAGCGAAATTGCCATTAGCGTGAATGTGGCCGCACCAGCCAACGTTGCCCCCAGCATCGACTCTAACCTGGGCGCCGTGGCGTTGGAAGTTGGCCAATCGGTTAACGTTGATGTAATCGTCAGCGATCCTGAAGGCGACCCAACAGGCATTACCGCGTCCTCGTCTGACCCCAATGTGGCCAGTGTGAACCCGGAAGGCGCGCCACTGGTGGTGACGGGGGTGAACCCAGGCAATGCACAAATCACCGTTACCGCCAGCGACGGCACAGATAGCGTGAATGCCACCTTTGACGTAGCAGTGAACGCCCCCGCGCAACAGGTCTTTGACCCCCGCCCCTTTGACGAAGTGCCAGTTGTGAACTTCAACGCGCTTTCGGGCATTTATCAGGCAGGCATCAACGCGGGCAAGCAGAACACCCGCTTCTCGACCGCTGGTGGTGGCTTGATCAGCAGTGGCGACTTCCTGCCCTCTCCGCCCTATAACACGGGTGGCGCGCAGGGCCTGGAAAACCTCATCGGGTTCTATGACCAGGTCGAAGGCGAAGACAGCTTCGAGCGCAACAGCCGCGCCACTGGCGGCGATTGGAGCATCAACACGCTGTTTGACCCCAACGCCGTGCCAGAGTGCAGCGGCCTGGCGCCCCTGCAATGTGAACTGGAACAATACGCTCCCAGCGTGATGATCATCGCGTTCTCGCCCAACAACGCGTTGCAAACCTCTCCAGAAGAGTTCAACACACGGTTGCAGGATGTGATCAACACGGTGGTCGCAGCCGGGACTATCCCGGTGTTGGCAACCATCCCGCCGGACCCCACCGGGGCCATCTCCGAAGCGCAAATTGCGCCTTATAACGAAATTATCGTCACCAAAGCGTTGGACCCGAACAATAATCTGCCGCTCTGGAACGCGTTTGTGAGTGTCGAAAACACTGCGCCAGGCGTCGGTGGCGGCGGCCCTGCGGATTTAACCGTGGATAACGCTGTCAACCAATATAATCAAGGGGCGCTCCAGACCCTGGAGGCCGTCAGAAATTCGCTCTTCCCCTAGCCAGGGGCATGCCGCCAGGGCCTGTCTGTTCTCTGGCTAACGTCAGCGGCAGGCAGGCCCTCAATGTGCCGGTTTATCTCCGGCTTCGGGGTGGCTGGGGAGCGTATCGTCATCGCGCACGCTGGAAAGGTTCGGATGCGTTTCGGCAGCGCTACCCAGTTCAATCGGCTGCATGGCAACCGTCTGAGAGAGATCATAAAAAGGGCTGTCTTCCCAACTTGGCAACAAGCGCCAGGCCAGCGGCCCGTCGAGGTGCGAGCGTAACGGATAGCCTAACCCATGTTTGATGTCTGGCAGGCGTGTACGAACGCCCTGGTTGGTCTCCAGAAAGAAGTACTGCCGAAAAACCAGCGCGCCGTTGGTGGCCTCAAAGCAGGGGTAGCGCTCGTTCTTGCGAACGTAAACCCCGGAACCGTAACCGCACAGCGCCACATCCAACTGCGCTGCGTCCAGGGCGCTCTGTTCCCGCCGGAATGTGAACAGCAGGGCAGCCTGATTTTCCAACAGGGCATCCCGCGAGGGATAGGGAAGGAGATGCCGTGCTCTCGCCACAACTGGCAGCCGCCTGGCCAGGTGCGAGTCCGGGTCCAGGGCAACTTCCTGCGGCTGTGGATGCCGCCAGCGTCGGGCGCGGTGCTCGCCGCCTTGCCCAGAATCAATGACTTCGTATAAGCTCCCATCGGGGTGGATGAACAGCGCACCCCGTGGCAATTGCCGGGTCTCAACAACGGGCAAGCCCAAGAGGAAGGTTGCTAGGCTCATGTGCTCCCCTTCTTTTACAACCTCTCTATCACCAAGCATAACACCTTGCTGGCCTTTTCGGGGCGTGTTAAAGTGAATCTGATGCGTATCGTTGGCTTTCTTATTGCTGCTGTTTTGCTGTTGGCTGCCTGTGAGGATGCAGGCCGCCCCAGAATGAAATTCGTGTTGAACTGATCGACGGGAATACGCGCTACACCTACGCCTACGAAGCGCCGATTTCGGTGGACGAATTTTTGCGCCGGGTAGAAGCAAACATCGGGGAATTGGATCGTGTGGAACCCCCCCTCTACACCCAGATTTTCGATGGCCTCGCGATCACCATTGTGCGGGTTCAGGAAGAACTCCAGTGCACAGAAAACGAGCTTCCTTTCGAGACCGTCCGCCAGCCCACCAACGGCCTCAATGCAGGCGAAGAACAGATGGTGCAGCGTGGCGTAGCGGGCCTGGCGCGGGTTTGCGAGCGCTGCATCATCGAAAATGGGGCGCTTACCGGCTGTTTGCCGGCCTCCCGAACGGTGCTGCAAGAACCGCGCGAGGAGGTCATTTTCTTTGGCCCGCGTAGCATCGATGTGCCGATTACCGTCGAAGGACAACTGGCCTACATTTCCGGCGGGCAGGCCTGGATGATTGAGGGCAACGCCATCAACCGCCGTTTGCTGACCTTTACGGGCGGGCTGGATGGCCGCGTGTTTGACCTCTCGCAGGATGGCCGCCAATTGCTCTTTACCCGGCAAACCTCCGCCACAGATGACCCGAACTTTGCCAATGAACTGTGGGCCATTCTGGATACCACCCCCGCTGATCCAGAGGCGGTCCAACTGGGCTTGAATAACGTGCTTTACGGGGGTTGGAAGCCCGGCACGGCCTTCACCGTGAGCTATTCCACTGCGGAACCCAGCACCAGCCTGCTCAATGGCTGGGAAGCCTACAACGATGCCTGGACTATGCGCATTGACAGCCGCACGGGAGAAACGCTCGACTTTGTAGACATCGTAGAGCCGAATTCGTTGCCGCTCTATGCATATTGGGGCACGCGGTATGCCTGGTCACCCGATGGTGAAAAGCTCGCCTGGTCACGGGCGGATAGTGTGGGTCTGGTGGACCTGGAAAGCGGCGACTTCGATACCCTGATCAGCTTTCCTCATTTTGAACCCGCCATCATTAGCGGTTGGGTCTGGCAACCTGAGGTAATCTGGTCGGCGGATAGCAGCTTGCTCATCACCACGCGGCATGGCCCCCCAGCAGGCGGCGAATCGCCCACCAACTCCATCGTGTTTGATGTGAGCATCATGCTCCAGAGCGTGATTTAATCATCGAAAATCTGCTAAACCGGGCGGGCATCTGGGCGCAACCTCGTTTTTCGCCCATCACCACCGATAGTGCGGGCTTTCCGGATTATCAATTTGCTTATTTGCAAGCGCGCGACCCCCTCAACAGCCTGGGCGGAGAATATGACTTGATGGTGGCAGACCGTGACGGCAGCAACCCACGCCGCGTTTTCCCGCCAGAAGCGCGCCCCGGCTTGCGTCCCTTTGACGAAAACGAGGTGCAGCTCTTCGTGTGGAGCCCCAGCGGGCGGCACCTGGCCGTCATCTATCAGGGTAACCTCTGGATTGTGGAAGTAGCCAGCAGCATTGCGCAGCACTCACCACGGATGGGCAAGCCTCGCACCCACGCTGGGCCAACTAGATGCACCTCCGCGACCGCTGGCTTCCCCTGATCTTGAGCGTGCTGGGCTTGGTGCTTGCGCTGGGTGCCTGGCGTAGCGAAGAAGCTCGCCTGGAACGCGCCACACGCGGCTATAGCCTGCCCACCCGAGAAGCGGAATTGCCCTTTCGCACCCCGCTCGCAGGCATCAACGTCGACCTCACGCAATACGAAGACCCCGCCACCGAACTGGCACAAATTGCCGATCTCGGGTTCTACTGGGTGCGGCAACCCTTCTACTGGTCGATGATCGAACCGGAACCGGGCCGCACCACCTGGGCAGTTTACGACCGCATCCTGGAGGCCATGGCGCAATTCGAAGGGCGACTCGAGATGGTGGCGGTGCTACAGGCCCCTCCCCCCTGGGCGCGCCATCCAGATGCCCCCGAAAGCCCCGCCGCGCCCCCAGCCAGTCCAGCGCAGTTTGGCGAATTTGCCCGCCAACTCAGCCAGCGCTATGCAGACGCCCTCACCCACTATCAAATCTGGGATGAGCCGAACCTGCGCGGGCGCTGGGGCCAGCTCGACCCCCGCCCCGCCCTGTACGTTGCAATGCTCAGCGCCGCCTACGAGGCGATCCATGCCAGCGACACCACCAGCAGTGTGATCCTGGCCGCCCTGGCTCCGAACGTCGAAGACGGCCCGACGAACCTTAATGAACTTACCTACCTGCGCGCGGTTTATGACCTGGGCGGGGGCGCTTACTTTGATGCGGCAGCGGGCAAACCCTATGGGTTTAACGATCCGCCCGAAATCCAGACGGTAGATATTCGGGCCATGAACTTTGCCCGGTTGATCTTGCTGCGCGAGGAGATGGTGCGGCGCGGCGACGCGCACAAGCCCCTGTGGGGAAGTAACTTTGCCTGGCACCACCTGCCGGATGATTGGTCCGGCGAAGGCCTCCATTCATGGGGTACGGTCACGGGCAGAAGCAGCAAATTGACTAATCACCCGCCGCGCCTATTGAACAGCGCTCAACGGGAATGGAGTTGGTTAGCAGGCCTCATCCTCCAGCATTGGGACCCCAACGCCCCAGCAGATGATCCGATCCAAGGGTTTGCCGTGCGCCCACAGCCTGAACGCTGGCGCGCAGCCCTGCCAGCCCCCACCGAAGCCATGCCTCCCGGCCTCTATCCAGCGGTCAATGCCTATGCGGCCTATGCTGGAGACTGGGAATTTGGCGAATTGGGCGCGGACGGCGTCTCGGATCGCCCCCCCAGCACCATTACCGTTCCATTCCGGGGCACGGAGTTTGCGGTGTTGGTCCGGCGTGGCAACTATCTGGCCTATCTGACGGTCACCATCAATGGCGAACCAGCGAGCCTGCTACCCCGCCTGGAAAATGGCGAAGCCTTTATCGCGCTCACGAACCCCGAACGCCAGGAAAGCCTCGACCTGATCCGGGTGGCGGAAGGGCTGGACCGGAATCAGGTTCACGAAGCGGTAATCACCTATCGCCCGGAACTTGGCCAGGATTTCTGGTCAATTGCCGGGTTTGCCGTGGCGGAGACCCCCAACCTGACCACCCTCTGGCGCGACCTGGCGCTGGGGGTTGCGCTGCTGGCGGGTCTGGGGACGTTCATTTTCGGTTGGCGCGCTCCCTGGCACCGCCTGCGGTTGCCCTCACCAGGGGCGCTGCGCAATCTGGGCGATCTGCTGCTGGGCCTGTTTTTCTCTGGCCTGGTGATGCTGGGGACGCTCCTGACCATGCCCGATACACTGGCGCTGGCACTCCGTCGGGACCTACCGCCGCTGCTGATCACGCTGTCAAGCGCCGCCGTGCTCTACTATTCCCCATCAACCTGGCTAACCCTTCTGGCCCTGGTGGTCACTGCTGTGATCATCTTCAACCGCCCCTTGATTGGCGTGATGCAGGTGGTCTTCTGGGGCGCGTTTTTTAGCTCGCCGCTGGAGCCATTTTTCCGCGTGATCTTTGCGGTGGATGCATTGCTGCTCATCACCCTGGCTGCGGTGGGCCTGCACGGCCTGCACCAGCAAGCGCTGCTATACCGCGCTGGCCGGGCGCGCTTCTGGCGCCAGTGGCAGAACCTTCGGCTGCACCCCCTGGACGCAATCGTGGCTGGCTTTGTGCTGCTGGGCCTGGTTTCTGTGACGTGGAGCCTGTTCCCTGGCCTGGCCTTGCGCGAGTTCCGTGTGATGTTGCTGAACCCGGCCCTGCTTTATCTGCTGGTACGCCTGATCAAGCCGCCGCTGCGTGACCTGGCGTTGCTGGTGGATACGCTGTTGATGATCGGTGGGCTGATCGCGCTCATTGGCCTTTTGAACTATGCGCGCGGTGAGGTAGTGCTGGCTGAGGGGGGCGCCAGACGCCTGCTGAGCGTGTATGGCTCGCCCAATGATGTTGGCCTGATGCTGGGGCGCTGCCTGCCCTTTGCCCTGGCCTATCTGCTGCTGCCAGTGGGTGCCTGGCGCCGCCTCTACGCCGGGGTAGTGGCGGTGCCCATGGGCCTGGCCATCCTGTTGAGCCAGAGCGCGGGGGCTTTGGTGCTGGGCGTGCCGGTCAGCGTGGCAGTGGTGTTGCTCGGTTGGCAGGGCAGGCGCGCCTTGCCCTGGTTGGGGGGGCTGGCGGCGGGCGGCGCGGCGGCTTTGGTGATCCTGGCGCAGTTTCTCCCCCGGTTGCAGCGCCTGGCGAACCCCCAGGACGGCACCACCTTCTTCCGTCTGCAACTCTGGCGCAGCAGCCTGGAGATGATCGCGGATTTTCCGCTAACGGGTGTTGGGCCAGATCAATTTCTCTATTGGTATCGTAGCCGCTACATCTTGCCCGAAGCCTGGCGGGACCCCGACCTCTCTCACCCGCACAACTTTTTACTGGATTATTGGGTGCGCCTGGGCCTGGGAGGCGTGCTGTTGGGCGTGTTGCTCCAGTGGGTTTTCTGGCGGCGCTGCCTGGCTCTGTGGGGCCACCTACGAACCGGCGCACCGCTGGCGCTCGCCTTGGTCATCGGCGCAATGGGCGCAATGGGCAACTTCCTGGCGCATGGCTTGGTAGACCGGGCGCATTTTGGGATTCACCTGAGCCTGGTACTGGCTGTGCTCCTGGTGGTGGTGGTGCAATTGGACGAACTCCACCAGAATTAACGAGCGATTAACCCCAAGCAGGCGTTTTTAGCGTACAATATCCCAAAGGTCATTTGGATAATTTCGTATGCTGGAAGAGCGCCTGAACAACATTACCCTTAAGATCACCCTGGCGGACATCACCCTGATGCATGTCGACGCCATCGTGAACCCCGCTCCAAGTGACCTGGAGATGAAGAGCGGGTTGGCGCGTGGTATCCTGGCACGTGGCGGTGCGGCCATCCAACAAGAAGCCCGCGCCCTGGGCTATTGCCCGCCTGGCGAGGCAATGATCACTAGCGGAGGAGCGCTCCCCGCACGACACGTCATCCATACCGTGGGGCCTGTGATGGGCGAAGGGAATGAACGCGGCAAGCTCGCCAGCGCCATTTGGAACACCCTCAAGTTAGCAGATAGCCGCGGCCTGGCCTCAATTGCGCTGCCTGCTATCTCCACGGGCAAACACGGTGGCTTTCCGATGGAAGCCTGCGCGGCCATCATGGCACAACGCATCGTGGATTTTACATTTGAAGAAGTCGCAAGCCTGCGTATGATCCTGGTCTGCTTGATCCAGGAGCCGATGCTACATGCCTTTACGCGTGCTTTTCAGGATGAAATCAGCGACGCCCGCGCCGAAGTCTAGCCCGCGCCGTCATCTCTCCATGCGGCAAGAGCCTGGCAACTTTTTTCCCCTGTGGTACACTGAGCGCTGCTCTATTTCAAGCAAAGGAGATCGGTGATCAGTGCGTGTACTTATCACTGGAGCAGCGGGTTTCCTGGGGTCTCATCTTTGCGACCGTTTCCTGGCCGAAGGGCATCAGGTCGTGGGGCTGGATAATCTGATCACCGGATCCACCCGGAACCTGGAACATCTGGCTGGCAACCCGGATTTTCTGTTCCTCCGTCACGACATCTCAAACTACACTTTTGTGCCAGGGCCCGTTGATGCGGTCCTGCATTTTGCTTCGCCCGCCAGCCCCATTGATTACCTTCAATATCCCATTCAGACGCTCAAGGTGGGGTCTCTGGGCACCCACAACGCGCTGGGCGTAGCCAAGGCGAAGAACGCTCGCTTTTTGCTGGCTTCCACCTCCGAAGTCTATGGCGACCCCCTGGTGCACCCTCAGCGCGAGGATTACCCCGGTAATGTAGACACCATTGGGCCGCGTGGGGTATACGACGAAGCCAAGCGCTTTGCAGAGGCGCTCACTATGGCCTACCAACGCACGCATGGGATGCAAACCCGGATTGTGCGCATCTTTAACACCTATGGGCCACGGATGCGCCTGGATGACGGGCGGGTAGTGCCGAACTTCGTCAGCCAGGCGTTGCGCGGTCAGCCCCTCACGGTCTATGGCGATGGCTCCCAGACCCGTAGCTTCTGCTACGTGAGCGATCTCATCGATGGCATTTATCGCCTGCTGAACAGCGACTTTGGCGAGCCCGTCAACATTGGCAACCCTAAAGAGATGACCATTCTGGAATTTGCCCAGCACATTAACGCGCTGACCAACAACCCGGCAGGCATTGTTTACGAAGATGCACGCATCAAGGGCGACCCCCAAACCCGCCAACCGGATATTTCCCGCGCCCGCGCCCTCCTTGGTTGGGAGCCGCGTGTTTCGCTGGAAAAAGGGTTGGCCGCCACCATAGACTACTTCCAGGAGCGCGTTAAGGTCTCATGAGCCTGACGTGGGGCAGTCTCCCCTACCCTGGATGGGGGTTGCCATCCTGATTGGCGTAGCCGTGGCGTGGTTACCGTTGCTCTGGGCGCTGGCCCTCTTTGGGGGCGCGGCATTGCTGATTGCCTTTCTGATCGAACCCGCCCTGGCCCTGATCTTTACGTTGTGTATTGCGCCCCTCAAGGCGTTGTTTGAAACCAGCATCCCGCTGGCTTTGCCGCTGGATGTGGGCCAGCTGGCCCTGGGGGCCTTTCTGGGCATCTGGTTTGTGCAACGCGCAGCCAGCGGCGAAGGCCAGGTGCACATCGCCTGGGGCGTAGCAGGTGGTGTGGCCCTGTTCTGGTGTGCTGCTGGGCTCAGCTTGTGGACCGCCTACAGCGCCTCTGCCGTGCTGGTGGAGCTGGTCAAGTGGGCGCAAATCCTGACCCTGCTGGTGATTGTGCCCAATGTGCGCCGCTGGGAGTGGCTGGTCTTTGGCCTGTTGCTGAGCGGCGCACTACAGGGTTTGCTGGGCCTGTGGCAGTTTATTGGCAATTCCGGCGCCCCACACCTCTGGATTTTGAATTACCGCTTCTTCCGAGCCTTTGGCACCTTTATGCAACCAAACCCCTATGCGGGTTTTCTGGGGATCCTCTTGCCGCTGGGGGTGGCGGCGGGCGCGGGCGCTGCACTCGATGCCTGGCTCAACCGCCCGCGCCGCTGGGAAGCCCTGTTGCCGCCGCTGGTCTACCTGGGGATGGCCAGCCTCATTGGGGTTGGGTTGTTGGCCTCCTGGAGCCGGGGCGCTG
>JAAUUD010000096.1 GCA_012031655.1 Anaerolineae bacterium
AATATTGCAGAGACCGCAGCGCCAGCGCCACCAGCAGGCCCACCGTCCAGGCCTCCGGCCCAAGGGCGGTCGCGGCGCCGCTGCTGCTATCGGGCGGACTGCTGCTCAGCAACAACCCCAGGAAGGCCCCCAGTGTCACCAGCAAGGCCGCTGCCAACCCAACCCAGCGGTTACGGGCCAGCCCCAACAGCCGGTTTCGATCCTGAAAAACGTGGCCATACTGCGCGCTCACCTGCTCCGTGAGGCGGCTGCGGAACTGCGGCGGCGGTTGCTCCCCTGGGCGGGTGGCCTGGAGCAACAGGCGCAGCACTTCGACTTCCTGCGGGGGCAGGGTGTGCGCTGGGAGCGGCTCCCCGCTCAGCAGGGCGTCCGCCAGCTGGGCGAGCTGGTCATCAGGGGCGGGGTGGTCAGTCATGCGTGGCGTCTCCCATGCGGTCGGTGATGGCCTGAATGGCCCGGCGAAAGAGCGACTTCGTCGCTTCCAGCGATTGGCCGCGCTGGGCGGCAATTTCTGCAAAGCTCAGGCCATCTGCAAAACGCAACAGCACCACCTCTTGATAGTGCTCTGGCAGGTCTTGCAGCGCTTGCTGGACCAGCACCAGCCGGTCCAGGTCCTGGGGTTCGGCAGGCAGGTCAAAGCCATCGTCCGCATCCAGGCTCACGGCTTTGTCCTCACTGCGCCGATAGTAGCGGCGGTAGTGGTCGGCAATCTGCCGATTCACGATGGTATACAGCCAGGTGTTGAAGCGCGAACGGTGGTCAAAGCTGCGCAGCGAGCGCACCACCGCGCCAAAAATCTCCTGGGTCACGTCTTCCGCATCCGCCGGATTCACACGGCTCTTGACGCGGTTAAACACTTTGGGCAGGTAACGGTTATAAAGCATCAAAAAAGCCTCCCGGTCCCCGGCCTGTGCGCGCCGAACCAGTTGTTCATCACTGATTGCAGGAGTCGCCATAACTGCGCTCGTTGTCCTTTATGTCGTCTGGCGTTGGCGGATAGGGTCGCTAGCTGCCGGCCAGACGTTGGGCGATGGTCAGGTTGGTTTGCAGGGTGCTATCAGTCGGCAGGATTTCCAGGGCACGGCCAAAAAGGTCAGCGGCGGTTTCATAATCGTTGGCCGCCTGGGCGGCCTCCGCCGCTTCTGTGAGCACGGCCAGCGCCTGGGTGGGCGCCCCCGCCTTAATCAGATGATCGCTACGCGCCACGATGGCGCTGGCCAGGTCCGTTTGCTTGGCCAGGTAGGTCGCCACCCGCAGGTGCAGCTTCTGGCGGTGCAAGCGCGAAAGCTCCTCGTAAATGGCCTGATGCGTGATGCCATTCGTAAAGCGATACATCCCGACGCGTTCCATTTCCGCTTCAATGAAGTGATGCGCCTCCAGCATGGCCATGCGTTGCGGCAGCACCATGGGCGAGAACTCCCCGACCAGGCGCAAATCCTGCATCGAAAACGGATCTCCCAGCACGGCGGCCACCTGAGCCACCTCACGCACCTCGGCGGGCAGGTGGTCCAGCAGACTGATCACCAGGCCGCGCACGCTATCCGGCACCGTTTCGCCGCGCACCTCCGCTTTGAGTTCCGCGATGCCCTCGGCATCCTCCAGGTGCTCCGCAGCACGCAAGCTCCCCAGCAACGCCTCCACATAGAGCGGGCGCCCCGTGGTGCGCTGCCACAGGGTGTGCGCCAGGCGCGGGCCAAGCTCCGCCCCATTGAGCATGGCACTGGCCATCAGGTACGTTTCGTCTTCGTTGAGGTCCGCCACGCGCATCAACGGCATTTCAAAGCCCAGCTTGGGCGGCGCCTCGCCCAGCGCCTCATAAGTAGCCAACACAAAAATCGGCAAATCGCCCAGGTACGCGAGCAAGCGCCGCAACAGGCGCAGCGCGTGCGGGTTGTCCTTGTGCAGGTCATCAATCACCAGCAGCAAGGGCTGCGCCTGCGCCAGGTGGCGCAGCGTCCCCACCAGCGTTTCCGTCAGGCTGACCCCCACCTGAAGCTGGCTCCATACGCTCGTTTCGGGTGCCCCCAGGGCGCCCAGCTGGTTCTGGAACTGGCGCACCTCATCTTTCATGATGGCGCCGCCTTGCTCGCTATCCAACCGGTTAAAAATATCCTGCGCCACTTTGGAGCGAGCACGCTGCGGGGTGCTGCGGTCAGCCGTTTTTTCAGAAAGCAGCAAAAAGCGCAGGCCATCCCGCTGATCTTCCAGCCCCAGGGCCGCCAGGCGGGCATCCAGGGCCGCTTGCAACGCTTCCTCCGAGTCAACCTCCAGGTTCAGCAATTGCCGGACCAGCCGTGCCAGAGTGGTCTTGCGCGTGTTCTGGCGCTGGCAGGTGGTCCAGGCCACCCGAAAGCCAGCATGCCGGGCCGCGCCGGCCAGTTCGCGGGCCAGGCGGGTTTTGCCCACACCCGGCTCACCGTACAGCAGCCAGGGCTGCAAGCCCTCGCGCGCGGCGTTGAGGCGCTCCACCAGGCTAAAGAACGCCACCTGCCGCCCCACAAAAGGCGTGTCCGAAGTCCGCGCTTCGGTGTGGTCATGGGGGTGCAACGCCCGGTAAGCCTGGATAGGCTGGCTTTTGCCCTTGGCGGCAAAGGGCGGCAGCGCCTCGCCTTCAATGTGGGTTTCGACCTGCTGCCACACCGGTTCGCTCAGCCACACCTCGCCAAACTCAGCGCGGGCCATCAGCCGGGCCGCCAGGTTCACTTCATCGCCCATCACCGTATATTCACGGCGTTGCTTCCAGCCCACTTCCCCCGCAAACGCTTCCCCAAAGCTAATGCCCATCCGTTGCTTGAGGAAGGGCGGGTGCGCCGCCAGGGCAGGAATTTCGCGCTGCAAGCGGGCGTTCAGCCGCTCAAGCTGCTGGTTCATGGCCAGGGCCGTGTTCACGGCGCGCAAGGGGTCATCCGGGTGCGCCATCGGCGCTCCAAAAGTGATGAGCAACTTGGTGCCCAGCTTATAGGGGTCGGAGCGCGTGAGCACCCCCCCATGCGCCACGATGATCGCTTGCATCAGGCTATAGTAGCGGCTGAGCACCGCCGCCAGCTTGCCCAGGTTGTCCGCGCCCCACACCTCCAGCAGTTCGGCAATCCCCGTAAAGTGCACAAAAACCGTCGTCGTGAGCCGGTTCTCGCTTTCGATGTGGTCGCCCTTAACCACCAATCGGTTGGTGATAGCGCTGGAAACAAAACGCGCCACATTTTCCACCCGCTCCAGGGCGCGCGTAGTTTCGCGCAGCAGGTCGGCTTCGTCAAAGGTAAACAGGTGCCCGGAGCGGATCCGCTTACGCAGCGGCAACGAGAATTCATAATCGCCCAGCGCCTCCCCAAAGGTGTCTTCAATCCGCGCAAATGCTTCATCTACCGGCGTGCTGGTGAACTGGCTGGCATGGGCTGCGGCCAGCTCCAGCGGCACAATCACGTCGTCCCGCTCGCCCACTTCCTCGGCGGCCATCGCCTGGCCGGGCAGGGTGCCCATGATCATATGGTCACGCTGCGCCAGGCCACCCACCAGCGCCTCAAATAGCTGGCCGCGCGCAATCCCAATCGACATCGCCAGCTCCGGCGCATGGCCCTGGCCAAAAAGTTCCCGCAGGGCCGCGTGCTGGATGGGTTGATAGCGTTCCTGCATGGCGCGCTGCATCCGCAGGCCGGTTTTGATGGCCTTTGGCGCGTCATCCTTGCCGCGCTGCGCCGGAAAGAAGGCCAGCAGCGCATCCCCTGCAAACTTCAGCAAATGCCCATCCGACTTGGCCAGGATTTCGAGCATCGTGGCAAAGTAGTCATTAATGACTTCCGTCAGGATTTCGATGCCCATAGCCCCGGCGCGCTGGCGGAGCTGCTCCGAAAGCGCCGTAAAGCCAGAGACATCCGCAAACAGGAACACCCCCGGGCTAAGCGCCACCCAATCCCGGCTCAGCCGCGTTTCGTCCTCCGCAATATACAACGGCAGATACGAGCAAAGCGTTTTATGCAGGCTGGCGAGCTGCTGCGCGGCACGCGGCAGCACAGCCGCGTCCGGCAATTGGTCCAGCAGTTCGCTGGTCAGGTACTTGCTAAAGCGCGCGTGTAAGGTAGCGTCCCAATGCATGTGTTTTTGCCTAATAAAGTTCGGGGAGTTCGATAGGTTCTGGCTGAGGGCGGCACACCCCGCACCACACCGCATCTTTCACAACAATCACCTTGGTGGTTTGCTCCGCGCCCACATAAACCGCCAGGAAGAAGGGCAAATTCTGGCGGTACGCTTCTGCCACGCAACGCCCACAAAAGCGGCAACAGGCGGCGGCGGGTTCTCCCGAAATCCAGCACTGCATGGGCGGGGGTTGCTGGGGGGCCACGGCTAAAACAGGTCCGGCATGGGGATAGGCTCTGGTTGGGGGCGGCAGGTGCCGCACCAGATGGCGTCTGCGGTGACGATGGCCTTGGGCATCTGCCCGGCACCCACCCAGACTGCCATAAAGTAGGGCCGCTTGGCGGCGGCTTGCTTGCTGACGGGCGCCCGCAAAAGATGCAGATGGCCTGCGCAGGCTGGCCGGTAACCACGCACTTCACGCCGTGTTGCCTTTCCCGTGATCCTGTAAGAACGGGTTGATTATAACAGAGATTCCGGTTTCCCCTCAATTCAGCGGGCGGGAAATTGCGCGGGGAGGCGCTGGGCCTGCTTATACATGTAACATAACCTATCCCTTGCGCCACCAGTACCACGCCGACCCCGCCCCCGCTGCCTCATCTGCACCGACCTCCAGCGCCTCGAGTGTCAGGTAGGGGCTAAAGAGCGCCTGCACCTGTTCCGGGTCCTGGCCCACTTGCCGCTCTGGCACGGCGCGCAGCATGTAGGCCAGGTACAGCCCGCCCGGCGCCAGCCAGTCCGCCACCTGCCGCGCATAACCCGGCAGGGCCTCCTCGGCCAGCCCATGCCCGCAGCCAATGTCCAGCACCAGGGTATAGGGCGGCGCCAGCGACAAACGCGCCAGCCGCGTCACGTCCCCCACCCAGAAGCGCGCCTGCTGGCTCAGGCCCGCCGCGCGGCTTTGCGCCGCGCCGCTCGCACCGCCTGCCCGATGAAGTCCACGCCATCGGCCTGCCAGCCCTGCCGCGCCAGATAAAGCGCATTCGTGCCGGTGCCGCAGCCCAGGTCCAGCGCCCGGCCTGGCGGGGTTCTGCCCTCCGCCACCAGCCGCACCACCTCCGGCGGCGTGATGTTCGTATCCCAGGGGGTCTTGCCCCGCAGATAACGCATCCAGAAGAACCCGCGCCGGCTAAACATCGCCCTGCCCTTCGGCGGGCAGCGCTGCCAGCCGCGCCTGGCTGTAGCGTGCCAGGTTCAGGGGCGGCGCCGCATAATCGGCGCGGCGGGTGCAGGCGCTCAGGCTGACGAATACATCATCGTCCAGAAACCCAGCCGGCAACTGGCTGTTCAACGTGCGGGCCAGCGCTGCAATAAACCCGGTATGGAAGCTCGACCAGCCGCCTTCTGCCTGAAAGTAGCTATGCAGGGGCGGGTTAATGCCCTGGTAGGGGTTCTGGGGCAGGATCAGGGCCATCGGGGTTGCCTCCTTTGCTTGGCCAGCCCATCATACCCCGCTCGCCAGAGGGTATCAATAGTTTGACATCCTCCCCTGCGCTCCGCTATGCTCACCCCATTCAACAGCCAGAGGATGCACAAGTAAAGCATGGGACTGCGCTTTCGACTGGATGAACTGATGGAAGAACGCAACATCTCGCAGGCGCGCCTGGCCCGCGACACCGCCATCGCCATCAACACCCTGCGCGCCTACCGTCATAACTGGATCAAACGCCCAGACCTGGACATCATCGAAAAGCTTTGCCAGTATTTTGGCGTTAGCGTGGCCGAACTCATCGTGCGCGATGACGCCAGCCCCCGCTTAGAACTGTGAAGGAGCACCCCATACTATGTCGGTGATTACCTTGCTAAACGAAAAAGGCGGGGTGGGCAAAACCACCCTGGCGTCGGTCATCGCGGCGGGCCTGACCACCTACAACCAGCGCGTGCTGCTGGTGGATGCGGACCCCCAGGGCCATGCAACCCTGGCGCTGGGCGTGGAGAAAGCGCCCTGCCTCTACGATCTGCTGATCCGCGATGCTGCCTGGCGCGATTGCCTGCGCCCCGTGCCCAACTATCAGAGCTTTTTTGTGCTGCCGGGCAACATCGAAACACGCGGCATCCCCTTGCACCTCAACGACCCCTGGAAGCTGGAAACGCGGCTAAAGCAGCTTAAAGACCTCATCGACGTGATAATTGTTGATACACCGCCCACGCCCAGCCTATTCCACGCCAGCATTTATATGGCCACGGATTACATCATCCACCCGACCGCCTGCGAGTTTTTCAGCTTCACGGGCCTGCAAGACAGCGTGGCCCACGTTCGGGAGTTCAGCCAGCGGCGCCAGCAATGGGGCCTGGAACCCATCAAAACGCTGGGCATCGTGCCCACCATGTACGATGGGCGCACGCTGGAACACGCCGAAAACCTCAAACTGCTTCAGGAGCAGTACGGCGACCTGGTGTGGGAGCCGGTGCCGAAGCGCATTATCTGGGCAGAGGCCGCCACGGCGGGCCTGCCCGTGTTCGTCTACGCGCCCGCCACAGAAGCCGCCCGCGAGGCGATCTCGCTGGTGGAGCGCGTGTACAAAGGAGTAGCAGCCTGATGGCTTCTCGACGCAAAAACATTCAGCGCAACGTCTTGGCCGAAGGGCAAACCAGCGGCTTTGATGACGGCAGCCTGCGCGCCCTGGACGAAGCCACCTTTGGCGCGCTGGGGCGCATCGAAGAAGACCGGCAGGTTGCAGAGCCCGTCAGCATTTTTCAGATTCGTCCGGACCCAGCCCAGGCGCGGCGGGTCATCCCGGCCCGGCTGCGCGAACAATGGGACGGCACCCCCCAGACCGTGCAGGCTTTGCTGCGGACCTGGCAGCAGGAAGCCCAGGCGCAATACGGCGCGCCTTTTGACCTGGCCGCGCTGGTCTTTGGCGAGGGCGAAAGCGCCATCACGCTGGAGCTGGAAGACGACGCCCCCGCCCAGCAAGGGAGCGTGCTGGTCTCGGCGCTGGTGCCGGTGGCCAAGCTGGCGGCCAGCATCGCCGCCAATGGGTTGACCAACCCCATCACCGTGAGCCGCGTTGGTGCGAGCTACATGATTGAAACCGGCGAACGGCGCTGGCTGGCCTATCACCTGCTCTACCTGCTGGAAGAAAATGACCGCTGGGAGCGCATCCCGGCGCGGACGGTGGAACGCTCGGTGTGGCGGCAGGCCAGCGAGAACACCGCCCGCGAAGACCTGAACGCCATCAGCCGGGCGCGGCAACTGGCCATCCTGCTGATGGACCTCTACGCCCGCGAAGGGACGCAGTTCCAGCCCTTTGAGGCGCTGGTGCAACCGGGCCGCTGCGACCGGGCCTTCTACGCCCAGGTTTCGGATGAGGTGGCTTTTCGGGTGCCGCGCGGCACGATGAACCTGCTGCTGAACGCGATGGGCTTCCGCAACCGGGCGACCTTTTTGCGCTATCGGCGGCTGCTCAAATTGCCAGATACCATCTGGATGGCGGCGGACGACTATAGCTGCCCGGAGAACGTTTTGCGGGAGATGGATGGCCAGCCCTACAACATCCAGGCCTCGATTTTTAATGCCTGGGCACGCCGCGAGCGCAACGTTGCGGTTGGCAACCAACCCGTGGAGACCGCCCGGGAAGAAGCCTGGGAGTCCCCTAACAAGCGCCCAGTGGTCAACTGGAAGAAGCACATCAGCGAGCTTCAGCAGATTGACCCGGAGGAGATTGACCTGTGGCACCAGAAGCGCAAAGACGAACTGCTGGCCTATCTGGATGAGCTGGAAGACTGGATAACCGCAGTGCGGTTGAAGCTCTAGGCGCTGCCCCTGGCTCCCCCGCCGCCAGGGGCAAAAACCCAAAACCCAAACAGACGGAAACAAGCGCCCTCCCCTACCCTGGGAGGGTGCTTGTTTTTTGGCGCCTTTTTCCCCGGCAAAACGGGGGGATAGGCGGCCAAAAGGCGCTCGGAAACGCGAGTTTCCAGGGGAGGGGGCTTTTTTGGGGCCCGTCGAATCCCCTGATTGCCGCCTGGGAAATGCGCGGCTGAAAGGGGGCTGGGCTGGCTTTCCCAAGCCAGCAGCAGGGGCCAAACACCCCCGCCGCCCTCCCAAGCAGCGTGGAGGAGGCGCCTCCCCTGCCTGCGCGAACAACCGGAGCGCGGCTGAAATGTGACACGACAAGATGACCAATCCTGCGGTTTTCACACAAACCTGGGATGGCTGTTGCAGGCTGCTAAAAAGATGAGGTTTTTTGCCTGACGAAGGTTTTATGTTTGATCAAGTGTCACAGGTCACTAAGTGACTTCTGGAGAGGGCAGCAGCGGAGGGGAGGGGGCTTAAAGTCTACAGATCAGGGGTAAAAAGTCTCTTCAGAGAGACGGTAGCAGGGCAGCGGGGGGCTCGATGCGGGGTCTGAAGGCCGTTAGCAGGTGATTTTGGCCGGGTTAGGGACCCATACAGCGCTTAGGTGGGGAATCCAAGCTGGCGGCTGGTGAGCCGCCGGGGGTGTTTTTTGGTTTTTAGGCTGGGGCCTGGCCCCTCAACCGGGTCAATCGTCCGGTGAGAGACCTATGAAGGTTGCCTGGGTTACATGCAGCACCCGGACCTGATACCCGTTGACCCTGATGCGTCGGGTTGTTCGGGTGGGGTCGGTGCTGGCCAGGTAGCCAAGGCGGGCCAGTTGGGCATAGAGCGCCTGATCGCTGATCTCACCCAGCGCCTCCTTTCCACGGAGTTGCTCGATGGCGCGGAAAGTTTTATCCGGCAGCAGGTAGGCCCCGCCCTTGCCATCGTGGTAGCCAATGACGCGATCTGCCAGGCCGGGCGGGACCTCGAGGTTGCGGTCTATGATGACCTTCTCGGTGCTGGCGATCAGCTCGCGCAGGGCATCGACGAAGATGTTGGCGGGGAGGGCCTCGCGGGTGGCCTTGATCTGGCGGTGCATGATCCCGGCCAGCCCGGTGATGTAGGTCTCCCGCTGGCGGCTAAAGAGGTCGCCAAAATCGGGGTGCTGGCAGAGCACTTCGTAGGTGGTCTGGTTGAGGGCCAGATTGCTGGCCAGGCGGTCCGGGTTGGCGACTTCCAGATTTAGCTGGCGGATGGCCTGGCTAAAGTTGCGGCGCCGCTCATAGAACAGGTCTGCCTGCTTGGCCAGCTCGGCTTGCCCGGCTTCGCTCTGGAGCCAGCTGAGCAGGCGGTGGCCGATGCCGCACAGGTGCTTTTGGCTGGCCTGGGCGCGGCGCAGGGCCTCGCTTTCGGATTGTTTATCTGAGTGGGTGAAGTTCAACACCAGCATGCGGGCCAGGGTTGAGGGTTCGCTTTGGGGCAGGTCTTCGCCCGTGACGAAGAGCGTGCCCTGGATGGGTTGCGGATTGCGGAGCCTGGCGTTGCGGTCCAGCCGTTGTTTTTCGCTGCCTTCGGACATGCGGTGGATTAGCTCCACCATGCCTGCGGAGCGGGTGCCGGTGTTGGGCTTGAAGTTATCCACGAAGAAGGGCAGGTCTCGGACGTGGGAGGCGAGCGCCTGCATGGCGTTCGCGGTGGCATCGCTCCACTTGATCAGGTATTTGTCGTGCACCAGGTCGCGGCCAAAGATGGACATGGCGTTCTGCATCCAGGTGGTTTTGAAGGTGCCGGTTTCGCCCTGGATGAAGACGCCGTAGCTCTCGTTCTGGAGGTCTGCGGGGGAGAGCATGGGCGCGCCCAGAAAGGCCGAAAGCGCCGGCAGCGTGGCTTCCAGCGGCTTGGCGTGGATGAGCGCGTCCAGGGCCTCGCGGGCGTCCTTCAGGGGGATGTTGCCCTCGACCTTGTGGGGTAGCATGGGCGGCAGGACGGTCTCCAGGCCGGGGGTCTCCAACCCTGGGATCACGAAGTGGCCAGCGTGCCAGCCGGTGCGATTGAGGCGGGTCAGTTTTTGCACCACGCCATAGTCATAGGTGAGGTGTTTGATGGCTTCGCCGAGGTATTTGGCGGCACGTGGATTAACTGAAGAGTTGGCCCCGGCGGCAGCACCAAGCCGGATACGCAGTTTGTTGTTGTCTTCAAAATCCTCGGAACTGATGGTGACTTTAAAGTTGCGCCCGTCGCGGGTTAGCCCTTCGATCTGGTAGTCGATGTTGCCGTATTCGTCGTGGATTTCGTAGGTGATGATCGCGTCAAAGTCCGCAACGCGCAGGTGCTCGAATTGCATGCTGCCTCCTTTCCGCCTGAGATAGGCTACACACAGTTTACCATCAACCACATCATAGGTTGAGGCGCGGAGGTGGGTTAGCCCTTGCTCGCGCAGGTACTCGCCGGGGTTGACCTTGTCGCTCAGGTAGATGTCGCGCGGGCGTCCACCGGGGTCGGGGCCCTGGTTTTCGATGTGGCGCGGGTCGGCGTGGCCCAGGCCGCTCCGAATGGTGGCCAGGGCTTCGGTCTGGGGGCGGCGCTGGGCGACGGGGGTGTTCATCAGCAGGTGGATAAGGTCGTTTTCCAGCAGGTAGCCGCCTTTGACGAAGCCGCCCAGCTTGAGGGCCGCGACGAAGAGGGCATCGTTGCCCTGGCCGTGCGCGGTCTGGAGTTTCGCCAGCTCGCCATCGATGGCGGCTTGCAGGTAGGCGAGTTGGGTGGCGATGCGTTGCTCGTCTGCGGATTTGCGGGTCGGTGGCCCTGCGGTGATGGCATCGTAGGCGGCCAGCAGCGCCGCCGGGCTGACCTGCTGGGGCGGGGGCGGTGGGCAAGGCGTCGTTCAAAAAGGTGTAGATGCCGCCGCTGGGGTGCTGGCTGCCAGGCAGGATGCCCAGGTGACCCTCCCAGCGGATTTCCACA
>JAAUUD010000097.1 GCA_012031655.1 Anaerolineae bacterium
CTCGCTGATGGTCCAACTCCCCCGGCTTGATGCGATCCAGCAGGCGCCGAAACTGCCGCCAGAATGTATCGGTGTTGTCAAACGGAACGTCCGTACGCCAGCCATCCACGCCCAGGCGGGTCCACTTGGCCGTGACGCCCTGGTCCCCCAGGAAGAATGCTTCCACCTCCGGGCATTCGACAAACTCCGGCAGGTTGCGTTGCCGCTGCCAGTGCCGAAACTCAGTTGGATATGTCTCAAAGTGAAACCAGCGATGGTACGGTGATTGCGGATCATGGTATGCGCCCGGCGTTTTGGCCCAGCCAGGCATATCAAAATACATGCTGTCGCAGGAGCAATGATTATAGACCGCGTCCAGCACCACACGGATGCCGCGAGCATGGGCGGCATCCAGCAGTGCTTTGAAGTCTGCCTCAGTGCCCAGCATGGGGTCAATTTGCAGGTAGTCGGTAGCATCGTAGCGATGATTGGTGCGTGCAGCAAAGATCGGGCAGAAGTACAGGCAGTTGACGCCCAGCGCTTGCAGATAATCCAGCTTGTTGAGCACGCCACGCAGGTCACCGCCATAAAAGTCGCGCCCCAGCGGCGGTTCTTCCGGGGGTTCGTCCCAGCCCTTTAGCCGCAGGTCCAGGCCATACGGGCCATAGCGTGGCGTGACCACATCCTCACGGCCCCGTGCAAAAGCATCGGGGAAAATCTGGTAAACCACCATCCCTTGAGACCAGGCTGGCGGCATCCGATCAGGATCATAAACACCAATCTGAAAATCGGTCTCCATGACCTGGCCATAAACTGGCGTATTATGGCCTTCTTCCTGGCGCTGGTCGCGGAGGATGCTGCCATCCGGAAACACAAAATGATACTGCACCACTGTTGGAGCATCCGGCAGGCGCAGTTGGGCGCGGTAGGCTTCCCCTTCTTGACCCAGTTGCACCCGCCATTCAAGGTCGGGGCGGGTCCGGTCACGCAGAACAGCCTCCGGAACCCCAGGGGCCTGAGACACCTCCAGGCTCACCTCGCTGCCCAGCGTTTGAGCTGGCGGGGGGATGTGAAAAGGCGCCGATAGGTCCAGCGCACGCGCACGCAGCATAATTGACCGTTGCATCTGGCTTGTTCCCTTTTATTGCTGCTCATTGGCAGAGTGCTGAACCGAGGTCTGTGTTCCGCCGGATAGCTGGTGCAAACGCCAGACCAGCACCCCCAACAGGGCTGCCCACAAGGGGAGCGCATCCAGGCCATCACGGTTGCCCTGTAGCCCAATGCCAAAAAGCATCGCCAGGGCAAAAATATTGGCCACCATCACCCGCAGGCCCAGCAAACGCTCCTCCCCCACATCGCCCTGGCTGGCCAGCCGTGCCGGAAAGCGCGGGATCACGATAAAGACATAGGCCAGGACGGTGGCTGACACCAACAACCCCACCGCGCCTTCTCCGATGCCCACGCTCAGGTTATCGCTAAGGGCTGCCGCCGCCACTGCCGCGATGATCCCCACCGCGCCAAAGGTCACCCCCAGGGCAAAGCTGCGCGGCAACCAGGCATTAGCCAGCAACGCAACGCCCAGCAAAACGCCCCAGCTCCACCAGCCAAGCAGCCCCAGCACCGCACAGAAGGCCACCAGAAATACGGCATCCGTGAGGAACAGCGGCACGCCCGCCGATTGATTGATGACGCGCGGGAGCATGATAGCGGCAAGCACACCCACCAGCCAAAGCGGTGTTTGCAGCGCAGCAAACCCCAGCAGCGCCACTCCCCCTGCCACCAACGCCGACGGATCATGATCAGGGTCAAGTTCGCGCGCGATTGCCCAGGCCGCCGCGACCGTAAACCCGCCGATGACCCCGGCCCACAGGCTATCGGCCAGGCTGCGCTCATCAACCAGCCCTCGCCCCAAGCCCACCAGTCCACCCACGGTAGCCAGGACCACAACCACGCGATGCGTCCAATAAGTGAGTGGGTCAAAAACGCGCCCCAGGGCGGTGAAGGCTTGTGGCCGCAGGCCCGCCGGGCGGCTGTTCTGTAAGTCTGTCATCGTTACCCCTTTTGTGCTGACCTGGTTAGCTTGCCAGGTTTTCGCGCCTGATTGTAGGGGTTTCTGGCTATTTTTGCTGCAAGTTCACACCTGGCGCGGGGAATCTTCCGCAGATTGGGCTATGCCCTGGCGCCCAGCCAGTTGCATGCGCTGCTCCTGGATGAAGTGCGCGATCATCACGCGGTAGAGGGCCTCCACTAGGTCAGGATCAGCGCCCGCTTCCGCAGCCCAGGCGCGGCGCGAAGCATATACCTGCTCTTGCCGATCCTGAGCGACCACTTCCTGCTCAGAAGCCTTCAGGGTGCCGATCTGCTGCACCACCTGCGCGCGCCGCCCGATCAAGGCCACAAGCTCCTGGTCAATTTCATCAATCGTGGCGCGTAAGTCTGCTAAGGTCGCCATGTTTTTTGCCCTCCGTGTGCTTGTTTTAGGATATAGTCTGCCCTGGCATGTGTGCTTGTCAATTTTCACAAAGCTCTTTGGTTGACAGGACCAGTCAGGCAGGGTATGCTTTGCGTCATTGGAGAATGATATCAATGATAACCCCTATGCGCGCCCTTGTGGTTGTAGTCGTCCTCATTAGCCTTATCGTAATTGCGATTGGGACGTAAGTCGCTTGTGGGTTGACGCCGGATGCTACACGAAGCCGAAGAACCCCGCAAGCAGCGGGGTTTTTTAATTTTCGAAAGAGGTTCACGCCCAGCCATGATCCCGTTTGCACAGTTTGCCATCTCCCACCCTGCTATGATGAGCGCCATGCCAACCGCATCCTGTGCCATGCAGCCTGATCCTTTTCTACAAGCGATGAGACCACCCCTGTGGTCTCATTTGTTTTTTGGCCCGGAGTCGTTTGCGAAGCGCGCCATCCGGCGCACAAGCCTCTAAAAAAAAGGATGTTACGATGCCCGTACAGAACAAGTCCGCTTACATCTGGATGAATGGGGAGTTCGTCCCCTGGGACGAGGCTAAACTCCACGTGAGCGTCCACGCCCTGCACTACGGCACCAGCGTTTTTGAGGGCACCCGCTGCTACGAAACCGCGCAAGGGTCGGCCATCTTCCGCCTGCAAGACCACACCAGCCGCCTGTTCCGCAGCGCCAAGATCGCGCGCATGCCCATCGAGCGCTGGACGGAAGACGAAGTCAACGCCGCACAGCTCGAGACCGTGGCCCGCAACGGTCTGAAGTCCTGCTACATCCGCCCGCTGGCTTATAAGGATACCCCGGCGCTGGGCCTGGCCACACAAGGCACACCGAACTCGCCATTATGGTCTGGGAATGGGGCGCTTACCTGGGCGAAAATGCGCTGGAAAACGGGATTGATGCCATGGTCAGCAGTTGGCGCCGCCCCGCCCACGGCACCCTCACCATGATGGGCAAAATTGGCGGCCAATACATCGCCAGCATCTACACCTCATTGGAAGCCCGCCGCAATGGCTACGATGAAGGTATTGCTCTGGATGTAAGCGGCCTGGTCAGCGAAGGCGCGGGCGAAAACATCTTCTGTGTGATGGATGGCGTCATCTATACGCCGCCGCTTTCCGCTTCTATCCTGGCCGGGATCACGCGCGACACGGTCATCAAGCTGGCGCAAGACGAAAATATCCCCCTGGAGTACACCAACCTGACCCGCGAAATGCTGTACACCTGCGACGAACTCTTCATGACGGGCACTGCTGCTGAGGTCACCCCTGTGCGCTCCGTAGACCGGGTGCAGGTCGGGAGCGGCCAGCGGGGTCCGCTCACACAATGCCTGCAAGAAGCCTTCTTTGGCGTGGTGCGCGGCACGCGTGAGGACCCTCACGGTTGGTTGTCCTACGTCCAATCAGCGTAAGTGGTTGTATCGGAAGCAAACAAAGAAACGAGAGGAACGGTATTCACATGAAACTCAGCGGTGCAGAAATCATCTGGGAGTGCCTCATCCGCGAAGGGGTGGATGTGGTCTTTGGCTACCCGGGTGGGGCCATCCTGCCCACCTACGATGCCTTGAACAAGTATACAGATCGGATTCACCATGTGCTGGTGCGCCATGAACAAGGCGCGACCCACATGGCGGATGGCTACGCACGGGCTTCGGGTCGGGTTGGCGTTGCCATCGCCACCAGCGGCCCCGGTGCCACTAATATGGTCACCGGCCTGGCGACCGCCATGATGGACTCTACGCCCATGGTTTGCATCACTGGCCAGGTGCCCCTGAACGCCATCGGCACAGATGCCTTTCAGGAAACAGACGTCACGGGCTGTACCCTACCAGTGACGAAGCACAACTACCTGGTCACCGATATC
Organism: Anaerolineae bacterium; assembly: GCA_012031655.1. GTDB lineage: Bacteria > Chloroflexota > Anaerolineae > Aggregatilineales > J027 > JAAUUD01. The sequence goes on from JAAUUD010000097.1 coordinate 4,315, forward strand.
CACGAACTCGCCTACACCATCCGCGAAGCTTTTCACATTGCGCGCACCGGACGCCCCGGGCCGGTTCTGGTGGACATCCCCAAAGATGTTCAGAACCAGGTGATCGACTTTATCTATCCCGAAGGCCCCATCGAACTGCCCGGCTACCAGCCCCCCAAAGAGGCCCACGAAGCAGACCTGGTCGCCGCGCTGGAGCTCATTAAGGCCGCGCAGAAGCCCATCATCCTGGCCGGGCATGGCGTCACGATGAGCGGCGCAGAAAAAGAACTACGCGACTTTGCGGAAATCACCCAAACCCCCATTGCACTCACCATCCTGGGCAAGGGCGCCATTGATGAAAAGCACCCGCTGGTCATCGGGATGATGGGCATGCATGGCGAAGCCGCCGCCAACCAGGCCATTCAGGAAGCCGACCTGCTCATTGCGCTGGGGATGCGCTTTGACGACCGCGTGACGGGCAACACCAAAAGCTACTCCCCCAACTCTCGCAAAATCCATGTGGAAATTGACCCCTCGGAAATCAACAAGAACATTCAGGTCGATGTGGGCATCAATGGTGACCTGGCGACCGTGTTGCGCCAGCTCAACCCGCGCCTGAAGTCGCTGGAGCACAAAGCCTGGTTCCGCCAGATCATGGACTGGAAAGAAGACACCAACATGCGCGACATCGTGCAGAACAGCCTGCCGGATGGCAAGCTGTGGGCGCCACACGTCATCGCAGACATCTGGAAGTTCACGGGTGGCGAGGCCGTCACCAGCACAGACGTGGGCCAGCACCAGATGTGGGAAGCTCAGTACTACCCGCACGCACGCCCCCGCACGCTACTCACCAGTGGCGGCCTGGGCACGATGGGCTTCGGCTTTCCGGCGGCGATTGGTGCTAAGTTTGCCATGCCAGAGGAGGAAGTGTGGGCCATCGTGGGCGATGGCGGCTTCCAGATGACGCTCTGTGAACTGGCCACCGCCAAGCAGGAAAACATCAACATCAACATCGCCATCATCAACAACGCCTATCTGGGCATGGTGCGCCAGTGGCAGCAGATGTTCTATAACGAACGCTACATCGCTACACCGATGGTCAACCCGGATTTTGTGCTGCTGGCCGAAGCCTATGGCATCCCGGCGCGGCGCATCACCACGCGGGAGGAAATCGAAGGGGCGGTGGAATGGGCACGCAGCATCAACGGCCCTGCCTTGCTCGAATTTGTGGTCGAGCAACACGATATCGTGTATCCGATGGTACCTGCCGGTGCCGACCTGCACGACATGATCCGCCGCCCAACCGACCTGGTGAGCCAGGACTGGGACAACCCGAACGCAGTGTAGGGCACCCGGGCAGCAGGTGGCTTAGCGGACCTGCTGCCCCACCTACCCCAAAGAAACGGATGCAAATCTCATGAAATCGACGCTCGTTGCTCTGGTGGAAAACAAACCCGGCGTGCTGAATCGGGTGGTCAGCCTGTTTCGGCGCCGCGCCTTCAACATGGATAGCCTCACCGTAGGCCGCACGCACCGCCCAGATGTCTCGCGCATGACCATCATCATGGATACCGAGCACCCCGGCGATGCCAAAAAGATCATCATGCACCTGTACAAGCTCATTGATGTCATCGAGGTGCAGAACCTCACCGACCAGGCGCGCATCAACCGCGACCTGGCGCTCATCAAGATCCGCACTACGGATGCCATTTCGCGCAACAACATCACAGAATTCACCTATCGCTATGGCGCGCGTATCGTGGACATTGGCCCGGATGTCACCATCGTGGAGATCACGGGCGAGCCAGACCATGTCGAAAGCTTTATCCGCGAACTGGAACCGATGGGCATCATCGAGATGGCCCGCACCGGCCTGGTCAGCATGGGCCGGGGTGTCCGCAGCATGAAAAAGGCCGATCACGAAAGCAAGCGCCACACCGCCGCCCTGCTTTCCCTACAATCCAATGGCAATTCGAACAATGGTTCAACTGGAGGTTAGACCCGCATGGCTACACTTTTCTACGACCAAGATGCAGACCTGACCCGGCTCCAGGGTAGGACCATCGCCATCATTGGCTATGGCAGCCAGGGCCACGCCCACGCGCTCAACCTGCGCGACAGCAGCATGTCTGTTGTGGTGGGCTTGCACCCCGGCAGCAAAAGCCGCGCCCGCGCCGAGGCCGACGGCTTGACCGTGCAGAATGTGGCCGAGGCAGCGCAGCAAGCCGACGTCGTGATGATCCTCATCCCGGACCACCTGCAAAAGCGGGTCTACGATGAGCAGATTGCGCCGCACCTGCAACCTGGCAACACGCTGATGTTTGCCCACGGCTTTAACATCCGCTATGGGCAGATCGTGCCGCCGGAAGGGGTCGATGTGAGCATGGTTGCCCCCAAAGCGCCGGGGCACCGCGTGCGCGAAGTCTTTACAGAAGGGGCAGGTGTGCCGGGCCTGATCGCAGTCGAGAAAGACACCAGCGGGAATGCCAAAGCGGATGCACTGGCTTATGCCCGCGCGATCGGGTGCACCCGTGCCGGGGTCATCGAAACCACCTTTGCCGAAGAAACCGAAACCGACCTCTTCGGGGAGCAGGTGGTGCTGTGCGGGGGTGTGGCGGGCCTCATCCGCGCCAGCTTCGAAACGCTGGTCAAAGCAGGCTACCAGCCCGAAATCGCCTATTTTGAGTGCCTGCACGAGCTAAAGCTGATCGTGGACCTCATTTACCAGGGCGGGCTTTCCTACATGTGGTATTCCGTGAGCGATACGGCGGAATATGGTGGCTATGTTTCTGGCGAGCGCATTGTGCCGGAGGCCACCAAAGAAGAAATGGCCGGCATCTTGCAGGAAATCCGCGATGGCAGCTTTGCCCAGCGCTGGATCAGCGAAAATGAAGAAGGGCGCCCCTTCTTCCGCCAGCGCCGCCAGCAGGAGCACGACCTGCTCATCGAAAAAGTGGGCACCGACCTACGCCGCATGATGCCTTTTCTGGACGCCAAAGAGATCAAGCAGCAGGACTAAAAACATGGATGTGATCAACCTGGCGCAGAAATTCGCCCTGTTTAGCGAAGCCTGGCAACCGCGCATCGTTGGCCAGATCAACGAAATGCACATTAAGCTAGCCAGGCTTCAGGGCGAGTTCATCTGGCACCACCACCCGGAAGAAGACGAAGTGTTCTGGGTGATTAGCGGGCGCTTGCGGATGCAATTCCGCGACCGTGAGGTGGTGGTCGAACCTGGCGAGTTGCTCATTGTGCCACATGGCGTGGAGCACCGCCCGGTCGCTGACGCGGAAGTGCAGGTGGTGCTGATTGAGCGGGCCAGCACCCGCAACACCGGCACAGAAGAAAACGAACGCACCGCCGAAGCACAATGGCTATAGCGCCGTTGCGGTCTGCCCAGGCAACCCGGATGGAAGGAGGAAGCGCGATGCCAGAAGACGATCTTAGTGACCTTACCGCGCAACCCAACACCTTGAGCTTGTTGTATTTGACCGTAATGCACGAGTAAAGAAAGGACTCTTCCACCATGCAACGCCAGGACGGACCCAACATTGTCCGCATTTTTGACACCACCCTGCGCGATGGCGAGCAATCACCTGGCGCTAGCCTGACCAGCAGCGAAAAGCTAGAAATCGCCCGCCAGCTGGCCGACCTGGGTGTGGATATCATCGAGGCGGGGTTCCCGGCAGCCTCGCCCGATGACCTGCAAGCGGTGCGCCGCATCGCGCAGGAGATCGGCACGCCAGACGGCCCGGTGATCTGCGGGCTGGCCCGTTGCGTTGAAGGCGACATCCTCACCTGCTGGGAAGCCATCCAGGCGCTGCCCGTCCGCGCATTCATACCTTCTTAGGCACCTCAGATATCCACCTGCGCTACCAGACCGGCCTCACCCGGGAAGAAGCCCTGGAACGGGTGCAGCGGATGGTGAGGCTGGCGCGTAGCCTGTGCGCGGATGTCGAGTTCAGCCCGATGGATGCCGGGCGCACCGAAATCCCTTTCCTGATCGAGGTGCTCAAGATCGCGGTGGAGTGCGGCGCCACGACCCTCAACATTCCAGATACCGTCGGCTATGTGCTGCCTCACGAATGGGCACAGACCATCGCCACGCTCATCGCTGAAACGCCCGGTGCCGGCCCCGGCAGCGGCGTGACCTGGTCTGTGCACTGCCATGATGACCTGGGCCTGGCCACCGCCAACACGCTGGCTGGCGTCAAGGCCGGAGCACGCCAGGTTGAGGTCACGGTGAACGGCATTGGCGAGCGCGCCGGGAACACCAGCCTGGAAGAAGTGGTGATGGCGCTCAAAAACGCGCCAGGCCGAGTTCGGTGTGGAAACCAACATCAACACCGCCGAAATCACCCGCACCAGCCGCATGGTCTCGCACTTCACCGGGATCGTGGTGCAGCCGAACAAGGCGATCGTTGGCGCCAACGCTTTTGCCCACGAAGCCGGTATCCACCAGGACGGCATGCTGAAAAACGCGCGCACCTACGAAATCATGACGCCGCAGATGGTGGGGCTGCAGCAGAGCAAACTGGTGCTGGGCAAGCACAGCGGGCGGGCCGCCCTGCGCCAACGCTTTAGCGATCTGGGCTTTGAGCTGGACGAAACCCAATTTCAAGAAGCCTTCATCCGCTTTAAGGATGTTGCAGACAAAAAGAAGTACATCACAGACGCCGACCTGGAAGCCATCGCCCAGGCTCGGCTCAGCAGCCCGCAGGAGTACTTTAAGCTGGATGGCCTCCAGGTTGCCTGTGGGACGCTGGGCATGCCCACCGCGACGGTCCGCATGACGGGCCCAAATGGGGAAGCCTACACCGCGCGGATGTGGGCGTTGGCCCGGTCGATGCTGCCTACCGCGCCATTGATGGGGTCGTGCCCTTGCAGGTGAGCCTGCTGGAGTACAGCGTGCATGCCGTCACAGAAGGCATTGATGCCCAAGGCGAGGTATCCGTGAAAATTGGCCTCGACCAGCCCGACCAGGAAAATTACCAGACCTTCGGGGGCTACGCCGCTGACCCGGATGTCATTGTGGCCAGTGCCAAAGCCTATCTGGCCGCGCTCAACCGCGCCTATGCCTGGGTCGGTGGCGACCAAAACCAACCCGCTGCTGAAATCAAGCTCGGCGCAGCCGGCAGCTAAAGTCGCCTGGCGGCAATCGTTCGCTTATCCATGTTCGCAGGATTGAAAGCTATGTCTCAAGCACGCACACTCTTTGAAAAAATCTGGGATCAGCATGTGGTGATCGAGGGTGATGCCAGCGCACCTTCAGTGCTCTACATCGACCTGCACCTGATCCACGAAGTGACCTCACCACAGGCCTTTACCATGCTGCGCGAACGCGGCCTGGCGGTGCGGCGGCCCTTGCAAACGCTGGCCACCATGGACCACAGCACGCCCACCACGCCGCGCGGCACTGATGGCATCATCCCCGTGACAGACGCCATCGCCCGCGCCCAGTTGGATACGCTCGTGCAAAATTGCCAGGATTTCGGCATTCCGCTCTATCCCCTGGGCCATGCCAAGCAGGGCATCGTCCACGTCATCGGCCCAGAGAACGGCTTCACCCAACCCGGGATGACCATCGTGTGTGGAGATAGCCACACCAGCACGCACGGCGCGTTTGGCGCCCTGGCGTTTGGCATCGGCACCAGCGAAGTTGGGCACGTCCTGGCAACCCAGACCTTGCTGCAGCGCAAGCCCAGGACCATGGATATCCGCGTGAATGGCCGCCTGCGGCCTGGCGTGAGCGCCAAAGACATCATCCTGGCGATCATCGCGCAGATTGGCGTGGGCGGGGGCAGCGGCCACGTGCTGGAATACACCGGCGAAGCCATCCGCGCCCTGACGATGGACGAGCGCATGACCATCTGTAACATGAGCATTGAAGGGGGTGCCCGCGCTGGGATGATCGCGCCGGACGACACCACCTTTGATTACCTCTATGGGCGGCCTGCGGTGCCCCACGGAGCGGCCTGGGAAGCAGCGGTCGCCCGCTGGCGGACCCTGCCCAGCGACCCCGGCGCCCGCTATGACACGCTGGTGGAACTGGACGCCAACACGCTGGAACCCATGATCACCTACGGGACCAACCCTGGCATGGGGATGCCGATCACCGGGCACATCCCGGACCCGGCGCAAGTGAGCGATGCCACCCAGCGCGGCACGCTGGAAAAGGCGCTCAGCTACATGGACCTGCGCCCCGGCGAATCCCTGCTGGGTCATAAGGTGGATGTCGTTTTCGTCGGAAGCTGCACCAACTCGCGCATTTCGGACCTGCGCCTGGCCGCCCGCGTGATGGAAGGCCAGCGCGTGGCCCCTGGCGTCCGCATGATGGTTGTTCCAGGCTCGCAGCAGGTCAAGCAGCAGGCAGAAGCCGAAGGCCTGCACGAAATCTTCCGTGCAGCCGGGGCCGATTGGCGCGAGGCTGGGTGCTCTATGTGCATCGCCATGAATGGCGACCAACTCGCCCCAGGGGAATATGGCATCAGCACCAGCAACCGCAACTTCCGAAGGCCGCCAGGGCAAGGGCGGGCGCACCTTCCTGGCCAGCCCCCTGACCGCCGCC
>JAAUUD010000098.1 GCA_012031655.1 Anaerolineae bacterium
TTGAAGGCCCTCTGGCGCGATTGGCCGCACCTGTTCATCATCTGCCTGATTCCGCTGGGCACCGCCATGTATATGCTCTTTCTGGACGAAGCCTTTCAGGACCCAGTGGCTTTTCCACCACGCAAAGCGCCTGGAGCCGCGAATTTCAGGCGCCCTGGGTGGTGATTGGCGATGGCCTGGAGCGCCTGGGCACAACGGACCTGCGCGCCGGCGAACTGGATTTTGCCCTGGCGCTGGACCTGACCGCCTTCTTTATGGTGCTCGCCATTAGCGGGTTTGTGTGGCATCGGCTGGGGGCTAGCTACGGGCTGTATAGCCTGATTTGCGTGCTGATCCCAGCCTCAACCGAAACAATCAGTTTGTCGCGTTATGTGCTGGTCATCTTCCCCATGTTCATGATGCTGGGGCACTGGGGCCGTAATGCGTTGTTGGACCGGGCGTTGCTCATTACCTTTAGTGTGTTGCTGGGCGTGTTGACTGCCGCCTTTGTGAACTGGATTTTCGTTGCCTGAAGCGTCCATAGGAGAGCGGGGAAGTAGGGGAGCTGCATCATGCCGTACAGTAATTACGAAAAATGGAAGACCACGCCATTACAGGAACCGCCGTTTCTGTCCATTGTCATCCCAGCTTACAACGAAGCAGAACGCATCCTCCCGACCATTGGGGCGATTGCCTCGCACGTTTCGGACCTGGGGTTCCCCTGGGAGATGATCATCGCGGACGATGGCTCGCGCGATAAGACCGTGCAGATTGTGGAAGACCTGGGCTTTGCCAATTTGCAGGTGCTCCGGGCTGAGAAAAACGGCGGCAAGGGCAGCGCCGTGCGGCGCGGCATCCTGGCGGCGCGTGGGCAGCATGTGCTGTTCTGCGATGCAGATAACTCCACCCCCATTGAGGAGGTCAGCAAGTTCATTTATCAGCTCACACAGGGCGGCCAGGACCTGGCGGTTGGCTCGCGCGCGGCAGAAGGCGCCCAGGAAGAAAACAAGTCGCTGATGCGCCGGGTGCTGAGCGGTGGCCTGCGCGTGCTGGTGCGCTATACCCTGAACATCAAAGTTCGGGATACGCAATGCGGATTTAAGATGTATACTGCGGAGGCGGCGCGGCATCTGCACAATTTACAAACGATCAACGGGTTTTCGTTTGATCTGGAAATCCTTTTCCTGGCCTTTCGTCAGGGCTATAAGGTGGCCGAAGTTCCCGTGACCTGGATTGATGCGCCTGGCTCGAAGGTCAACGCCCGCAAAGAAGTGCAGCGCTTTCTGCGAGATATCTGGATTATCCGCCGCAACGCCTGGCGCGGGATGTATAATCGGGCGCCAGAAGCGGCAGCAGAAGCCCCACAGCTTGCAAATTCACCAACGGCATAAGGCAAGGCCATGATGCGGATTGCTTTCGTCACCACCTATCCCCCCGGTAAGGGGACACTCAATGAATATGGGTTCCACTTTGCCAACCACCTGCGCCAGAAGGATGAAGTTTCGGAGCTGTATTTGCTGGTAGATGAACTGCCGCGCGGCACCACCTACCCGGCGGACGAACCCGCCGAGGATGGCCGTGCGGCGCTGTTCTACCGCCCGTGCTGGCGTTTTGGCAGTTGGCGGAATGCCTGGCGCATTCAGCAGGCTGTGGCAAACATCAAGCCAGATATTGTGTTGTTCAACTTGCAGTTTGCCACCTTCAGCGAACGCCGCGTAGCCGCTGCGCTGGGTTTGCTGGCGCCGTGGCTCTCGCGGCAGAACGGCACCCTTTCGGCGGTATTGCTGCACAACATCATGGAAAAAGTAGACCTGCACCAGGCGGGTTTTGGCGGTAGCGCCCTGCTGGAATCCGTGACCCGCCTGGCGGGCAACTTCTTCACGCGGATGCTTTTGCGCGCCGATATGGTGGCCGTGACCATCCCGCGCTACGTGGAAATTTTGAGCGAAAAGTATAAGGCGGACCATGTGGTGCTGGCGCCGCATGGGGCTTTTGAAACCATCCCGCAGCCTTCCTTCAACCTGCCCCCCGGCCCGTTGCAGATCATGACTTTTGGCAAGTTTGGCACCTATAAGCGCGTGGAACTGCTCATCCAGGCCTATGAGCGCCTGCTTCAGCGTGTTTCTCACCCGCTGGAACTGGTGATTGCCGGGTCCGACAGCCCCAACGCGCGCGGCTATCTGGCCCGGGTGCAGGCACAATATGCTCATGTCGAGGGGATTCGTTATACTGGCTATGTGCCGGAAGAAGACGTGCCGACGCTCTTTCAGGCGGCGGCGGTGGTGGTGTTGCCCTACACCAGCACCACGGGCAGTTCCGGCGTGCTGCACCAGGCAGGCAGCTATGGCAAGGCGGTGGTGCTGCCCCACCTGGGCGATTTTACCGACCTGGTGCTGGAAGAAGGCTACACCGGCCAGTTTTACATGCCTGACGACCCCCTGAGCCTGGCAGATGCCATCGAAAAGCTGCTGCTGGACCCAGGCTTTCGGGAAGATTGCGGTCGGCGGAACTACCTGGCCGCGGTGGGCTTACCCATGAGCGATGTGGTGGACTGGTACTTGCTGCATTTTGAGCGCTTGCTCAACCGGAGCCTGGCGCCGGATGAAGTTTATCAGCAAGCCATGGTGTTTAAATAAGGACAGGCGATGCAGGTTGAATCCGAAGCGATGCAGAATGTGCAGGTGGTGCGGCTAAAAGGGCGTTTTGATGCCTTCGAAGTGCCAGCCTTCACGGACTGGGTAGAGCGGCATGTGAAACCCAGCCACGCGCAGGTGGTGGTGAATCTGGAAGGCGTGGAATTTATCGACTCTTCGGGCCTGGCTGCCCTGGTCAAGGGCCTAAAGCGTTGCCGCGAATATAACGGAAACTTTGTGCTTTGCTACATCCAGCAACCGGTGCTCATTATTCTGGAACTCACCCGCCTGGATAAAGCCTTCACGTTCTACGAAGACGAAACCAGCGCACTTGAGGCACTCTCTGCATGAATATCGAACTCCAAGAACATATCGTCCGCACCTGGGTGATCCGGCTTTCCGGGCGCCTGGATGCCTTCTCCGTAGGCCGCTTGCGCGAACAGCAAGAAAGCCTGCTAGAAGCGGGGGGCAAGCGCTTTCTGGTGGATTTACGCGGCCTGGAATTTCTGGATAGCGCCGGGTTGGCCGCGCTGGTGTCGTTGCTCAAGCGGGCCCGGCAACTCGGCGGCGATGTGGTGCTGGTGGCGCCCACGCACGAAGAAGCCCGCCGCATCCTGACCCTCACCCGTTTTGATCAGGTTTTTCGGCAGGTCGAAAACCCAGAAAGCTACCTCAATTCACTCTAAACATCCCCACATAGTTGCTAAAGGCCCCACGCTATGGACCCCACACAGCTTGCTCAACAACTCATGGCGGCCAAAAAACGGGCCGAAGCCATCCGCGAACGCGTTGAGGCCATCCTCAACAGCAGCAGCGATGCAGTGGTGTTTGCCAATCTAGAAGGCAAAATCCGCCAGACCAACCCGGCATTTGATAGCTTGTTTGGGTACTTTGAGGATGATGAAGTTTTTGACTGGCACGTGCGCGAGATCATCGCGCCCCAGGATGAAACAGCCCTGCTGGAGTCCATCACAGACCTGCAAGAGCAAAAGCGCATCGAACTAAAAGCCAAGCGCAAAGACGGCACCCTCTTTGCCGCTGATATCGGGTTGGCGCCAGTGCTCAATCAGGAAGATGATCATTACCGGGGCATCGTGCTGAGCATTCGCTCCATTGAGGAGCGCGTGCAGGCCATGCGGCGCCTGGAACGCTTGCACCGCATTGAGCAGAGCCACGCCGAAATCACCAAGCTTTTCTTGCGGCTGGAAACCGTGACCTCGGCCCTGGACGAAGCACTGCCCGTGCTCGGCAAAAGCCTGGATGTCTCCCGCATCCACATCTATCACTTCCGCGAAAACGAGCGCCTGCTGGATGTGCTGCACGAGTGGTGCGCGGAAGACGTGCGCCCGGAAATTGACAACCTGCGGGGCGTGCCCTTTGACGACCTGGTGCCCTCGTTCTTCCCGCTGCTCTCTGAAAAAGGCATCATCCAGGCGGAAGAACTCCGCAGCCTCTCGCCGGATATTGCCGCTATGCTGGAGCCGCAAGCGGTGAAAAGCGTGCTGATCGTGCCGCTGACCCTCAAAGGGCGCCTGGATGGGTTTATTGAGCTGGCCGAAATCCGCAAGGCGCGGGCCTGGCAGCCCGAAGAAATCACCCTGGCGCGCGGCCTGGCCGAAAGCTACACCCGCGCCCTGGAACGCCAGCAAAACGAGCGCTACCTCATCCAATTGCGAGATGACGCCCTGCGCGCGGCGCAACTGCGGAGCCAGTTTGTGGCCAACATGAGCCACGAAATCCGCACCCCCATGACCGGCGTCATCGGGATGCTGGAACTGCTGATGGAAACAGAACTGGACGAGGACCAGCAAGAATTTGCCACCAGCGCCCAGACCAGCGCCCGGCAATTGCTGACCATCATCAACAGCATCCTGGATTTCTCTAAGCTGGAAGCCGGGCAATACAAGCTGGAAGTGGGCGAGTTTAACCTGCTGGACCTGGTGCGCGAGGTCAAAAGCACCCTGGCGGTGCTGGCCACTCAGAACCAGGTCGAGATTCTGACGGATTTTGGCGAGGATGTGCCGCCCTGGCTGATTGGCGACGCCCAGCGCGTGCGGCAAATCCTCATGAACCTGGCGAGCAACGCCATCAAGTTCACCTACAAGGGCCGGGCTACGATCCGCGTGCGGCGGTTGGGCGAGGCCATGGGGCGGGTTCGCCTGCGCCTGGAAGTGCAAGACACCGGCATCGGCATCCCGCCGGAGCAGCAAAGCCGCATCTTTGAAAGCTTTGTGCAGTCGGACGGCTCCATGACGCGCAAATATGGCGGCACCGGGTTGGGCCTGGCCATCGTCAAGCAGTTGGTGGAACTGATGGAAGGGCATATCGAGCTGCAAAGCACCCTGCGCGAAGGCAGCACCTTTGCCGCGATCATCACCTTTTTTGTGGCGCCGCGCCGCCGCGAGGCCGAAGTGCCGCTGAACGAGGGGCGCCAACTCCGCGCCCTGGTGGTTGATGAGGACCACACCGCCCGCTACTTGCTCAAGCAGCAGCTCGCCACCCTGGGCCTGGAGGTGGAAGCGCTGCACCGCTATGACGAAATTGACCTCACCTTCCGCGCAATGAATGCCTCTCACAAGTACTATGACTTTGTTTTTCTGCGCTATCTCTACCCGCTCTCGCACCTGCTGAACAGCACGCTCAGCTCCTTTAAGAGCATCACGTTTTTTCACCTGGTGGCGGTGCGGGAAGCCAGCCACATTCTTGATGCGGCGGACCGATGGTTATTTGATGCCGAGGTCGAGCGCCCGGTGCATGTTGCCGCGCTCAAAGAAGTGCTGGCTAACCAGGCCAAGGCGCGCACCGAGGTTCAGCGCAAGCCGCCTGCCGAAGGCGAAAGCAAATATCGCGTGCTGCTGGCCGAAGATGACCGCGATACGCAGATCCTCATTCAGCGCATCCTGAGCGACATGCCCATTGAAATTGACCTGGCAGAAGAAGGTAACGTGGTTCTGGAACGCCTGGACGCCGATTATTACGACATGATCTTGATGGATATTCAGATGCCGGGGCTGAGTGGGATTGATGCGCTCAAGCAAATTCGCCAGGCCGACCGCGACTACCGCAACATCCCGATTGTGGCGCTCACGGCCAGCCTGCGCCCCTATGGCGTGGAGGATTACCAGGCGCTGGGGTTCGATGCCAAGATCAGCAAGCCCTTTGCAGTGCAGACCCTGCGCGCGCTCATCACCAGCTACATGAACCGCCGCCGCAGCGTTAGCTCAAGTGCTGACTGACCAGCGCGCGTAGCTCGTAGGTGCTGAAGGGTTTATACAGAAAGCCAACCGCGCCTCTTTCGCTGGCCATCAGCGTGTCGTCTGGGTTGTTGCGTGCTGTAAAGACGATGATGGGGATGCTGGCCATATGCGGAATTTCACGCAGACGGCTGATCAGGGTGAACCCGTCCAGGTCTGGCAAGTTGAGGTCCACAATCGCCAGGCTCACCGGGTTTTCTTCGGCCAGCTTCAGCGCTTCGGTGGCGTTGGCCGCGGCCAGGGTTTGCACCTCCAGGCTGCGCAGGGTGTAGGCCACCAGGCGCCGGGTGACCGTTTCATCATCCACCACCAGGATAAACACAACTTTCATGGTGCGCTTGATTTGCTTGCTGAGCTGCCACGAGTTGCCGTTGGCGCGCCGCTGGTAATCAACCCGATCCATAATCTGGTGGATGAGGTACAGCCCCCAGCCGCCTTCGGGCAGGCTAAGCGGGTCCGGCAGGCTCACCACCGCCTCCGAAATAAAGCCGTTGGGCGCGTTATCGCGTAGCGAAAGCTCCAGTTGGCGCCCGCTGAGTTCCAGTTCTACGTCGATTTCGCCGCCACGCCCTCCATAGGCGTGCTCAACCACGTTCACACCCAGCTCTTGCACGGCCAGGGCCAGCAACCCGGCATCCTGAACGCCCTGCGCAACCAGCAGGGTTTCAACCTCCTGGCTCAGGCGCGAAACCTGTTCTAATGTGGCAGCAATTCGGCGTCGAAACTGCATTGTTGCCTGCTATCCTTTCTCGTGCACATCAGCAGATGCCTTTTTTAGGGTTCGGCAGCCAGCGCAATAAGCCGCACTGCCTGAACGCTGGCACCCACAAAGAAGTTCCGGTCCAGCTCCAAGCGAAGCCTGGTCAATATTAAAGTTAATGAGTATTCGTCAACCGCAGCTTAGATTTTAACAATTTCTAAACCTATTAGCATTACCTGGCTGTGCCATCTCTTGACCTGCTTATTATAGTAAATTTTGCTCCCCTCCATTTTTAGCAAACCTGACCGCCCCCGCGCCCCTGCCTAGGTCCTGCGTAGCACAATTAGGGTCTGATCATCATGGAGCTCGGTGCCCTTGCGGATGCGCTCCGCAGCGGTGGTCACGGCCTGCACCGCCCCGGCGGCGCTGTGGATGCCCACCGGCACCGCGCCACAAATGCCGCTCTCGCCCCACAGCCCATTTTCAGTTTCGATCTCCGTAAAGCCATCGGTGTAGCAAAAGATCAGATCATCTTTTTCCAGGGCCAGGGTTTGCGTATCCGGGATAAGCTCCGGCAGCACCCCCACGGGCGGCACCGAGGCCGGCAGCGTCAGCCAGCTTTCCCCACGGCGCAGCAGGGTCGGCGGATGGCCTGCGTTGGCCTGTTCCAGTTCGCGCCCATCCGGGCTAACCCGCAGAATGCTCACCGTAGCCAGCAGATCAGTCAAGGTGTAAGCGTCGTAAAATTCGGCGTTGACCATTTGCAGCACCTCACCGGGCGACATATCCGCTTTTAGCGCGATGCGGATGGCGGCATGCAGCGAAACCGCCGCCAGCGCCGCCGGAAGCCCTTTCCCGGCCACATCCAGGATGAAAAAGCACATCTGGCCGCCGCTTTGCTGCAACCAGCTCCAGGCATCCCCGCCCACATAGCGGGCCGGTTGCCAATGGGCCACCACTTCTAAGGTGTTCAGGTGCGGCGGTTTCCCGGGTTGAATAGAACGCTGGATGTTGCTGGCAATGTCCAGTTCGTAGGCCAGCTTGGCGGCCCGTTCCTGGCTCAGCGCCAACCGGGTCGAGATAATCTGCCCGGTGATGCGGTCGCTCACCCGCTGGAGCAAGCGCAAATCCAGCGCGGTGAAATCTGGTTTTTGTGAATTGGCCTGGATGCCCAACACCAGCGCCCCCACGGCTTTTTGCTCTGCCAGCAGCGGCACCAGCGCCCATTTGGCATTCGGGGTGGGCGTGTTGGTGCGCTCAGAAGACACCCGATAGAGCACCGTATCTTGCGGTGTGATCTGTGCCACGGCTTGCTTGACGATGGGCGGCAAAGTGACGTGAGAGGGCACGCTGCGCCACAGATTTTCTTCCTGAAGGTAAATCGCTGCCGCGTAACCTTCCGTGGCAGTGACAATCGAATCGAGCAAAAGCAGGATGTTGTTAGCGTCGGTGATGTGCAGCGGGGTATCCTGCAACAGAGGAGCGAGCTGGTCCCAAGCCTGGGATAGCGCGACCGTCAGCTCCTCGATTTCGTCTTCAAGCTGGGTAATGCGTGCCGAGTAGTGCTTGAGCAAGTCCGCATCGTTTTGCATACCTGCATCGTAGCGCTCATTGGCCAGAAATACAAGCCTGGCCACCACCCGCACGGCTTTGGCCTCCCCTACCCCACCCGCACCGCAGAGACGATCAAGCGCTGAGTAAAGGTGTTGGTGAGCGGGTCGTAGCTGGCGCAGGTGATGAGCGTGAGTGTCTCGGCACCGTTGGAGTCGGGGTCCAGCACGCCAACAGCGTTCGGTGGGACGGTCTGCGCCACGGTGACGCGGTAAACATAAGTTACATTATTGCGGATAAGGTAAATCATGTCTCCCACTTCAACGCCGTGCAGCTCAGCAAAAATAGAGGGCTGTTGATCGATTTCTACATGCCCCACCAGGCCCACTTTCCCCGGTTGGCCCGGCGTGCCGGTGTTTTCCATCCATCCAACCTGATCCGTCAGGTGAGCAATATCCCAGGTGCGGTCGCCATTCGGGTAATCGCGCAGGTAAACATCCACCACGGGTGCAGCAAGCTCAATCGCGGGGATAAGCAGGGCCATGGGTTCTTCGGCGTTGGCGGCTTTGGGATGGACCAGCGCCCCGGCCAGCAACAGCGTAAGGCTGAGCAGGCTTGTGAACAAAATATGAAGAGCGCGGCTATGCATTGTTTTATCCTTGTCTTGAGTCTGTTGAATTTATTTTACGTCAATTTAATATTGATGTAAATTAACCCTTAATTCATTTTTGTTGCTTTTTTGTCAAGAGGCTGCCTTTGTGCAGCGAAGCGGAGGCTTCATATAAAAAAGGGGCTTCAGGGGGGAAAAAGCCGATTTTTGCGCGGTTTTTGGGTAATAAACGCCTATGGCTCCGGCTTTTTGCGGACCTGAGGCCCCGCTGCACTCCCTGAAGGCTGTTGCAAGCTGGCTTAATTTCTGGAAACGACTCATTTATGAAGATACGTTTTAATGAAGGGAAAATTTAATGCAAAAAAACTCCCCGGAGGGATACCCCCGGGGAGCGTGTGTGGTTTAAGGTGGGCCGGGTGCCGCGCTAGCGCACCGCAGCCTGCCAGATGTCGATGGCATCCAGCGCCATCACAACCCCGCGCGAGGCTGGATTGGCCTTGCCCGTGTTCACGATGCGCACCGTATGCTCGCCGGGCTCCAGGTAGAACACCTCGGTCGAACGGACCACGCTGGCGCGGCTGTAGGCGTCAATCGTGGTGAGGAGCTGGTCATCCACATATACTTCAAAGATGCCGAAGTTCCAGTGCGCCAGGTATTGCAGGCGCAGGCGTTCGCCCTCGAAAGTGAAGCTCAGCTCGCCTTCGGGCGCCTCGGTAAACATATAGAGTTCATCCGAGACAAAATCGGACTTTTGCTTGGTCCAGTCGCCCAAGCGCTCAACGCCCTCGGTGTCCACCTCGTGGCGGTTCCAACTCCCCTGCCCCATGGCAGGTTCGCGGCTGGTGTCCATCCAGGAGCTAAAGCTCGCCTTCACAATGACGCGGTTCCGGTAGCTCCAGGTCTGGTCATCCCAATCCGAGCAGGTGATGAGCACCAGCTCGCGGTTGCTCGTCTCTTTATAGAGGTAGGACACATCATCCGGCGGCAGTTCCACAATCTCATGAATGATGTAGCGATAGATGATGTCGCCATCCTGCACCAGCACCAGGTCGCCGGGTCGGAGCTGTTCCAGGTGGCGGAACGGCCCCAGCCCTTGCTCGTGCATCACATGGCCCGCCAGCGCGCTCACGCCCGGCTCCCCAATGCGGGGCGTCCCTTCCAGGTAGGCCACCTCATCGCCCAGCGCAGAAACATCCCAGGTGGTGCCCGTGAAGGCCGCGTTGGTCAAACCCGCATCCACGCCAATCGCCGGGATGATCACCCGCTCTGCCTGGAAGCTGGCCGGGAAGAGTTCAAACCCCCCCTGCCCTGGCTCGCCTGGCTGGGGCAGGCCCAGCACCTCGGCGGGCTGCTCAAAAAGCGGGTCAAGGTCTGGCGCGGGCGGCAGGGTGGGCAACAGGCCCGCTGCTTCCGTGGCGGGTTCGGTGGCTTCATCCTGGGCGGCTTGTGGCGCATTGCCCTCAGTGAGCCACACCAGCCCCAGCAGGCCGCCCAGCAAGATCAGGACCAGCAACAGCGCCACGGTGTAGCGCCCGCTGCGCTTTTCCATCCAGCGCTGGATGACGCCCCAGCGCGCCACCAGCACGCCCAGCACCAGGCCCAGGCCCATCACCACCAGGCCACCCGCCGCCAGCGCGGTCGTGGGGCGGATGCCGCTGGCTTCGGTGGCGGCCACGGTGGCCAGTGCGGTCGGGCGTGGTGGCACAAAGCCCGTCTGCGGCGCCGTGACGCCACCCGCCGGGGGCAGGACATTGGCGCCCGTGCTGCCGCCGCCAGTGGTGGTGCTGCCACCCGTGCCCGCGATGGTGGTGGTGCCGGTGGTGCCGGTGGTCGTGGTGGTGGTAGAACCGCCTGTTGTCAGCGCGGCAATGAGCGTCGGCGCGGCGGTGACGCTCGCGGTGGGGCTTGGGCTGGCTGTTGCACTGGGCGAAGACGAGGGCGACGGGCTGGGCGTCGGCCCAGCCGGCAACACCATCACCATCGCCACCTGCGAGCTTTTGCTCTGGACCTTCGTCGTAGCGCAAGCGGGCCAGGTTGGTGATCTGCGAGTTTACCGGCGTATTTTCGCTCACCTGC
>JAAUUD010000099.1 GCA_012031655.1 Anaerolineae bacterium
GGCACATAGCCAAAGTGGATAAAATAGAGGGCGGGGTCATCTAGCCAGGCGGCAAGGGCGGGATGGCACCCCGCCACCAGCGCGGACGCCACCACCACGACCCCGTGAAGAACACCCCCAGCGCTGCCCCCCATTGCAGCCAGGCCAGCGCCCGCCGCGCCACCGCCCCAATTGGCTTCTGCATTGTCGCCTTATCCTCGAAACCAGCTCTGGAGCTTGTCGCGGAGCTTGACAAACCCCCGTTCATTAATGTTGCTCAAGCTTACGTTCTGTGCAAGCTCCTTATAAATTGCTGAGGAAAATGGCTTTTTGGTTTGGCGCAATGCCCTTATGAGCGCTTCTTTGGGCCTCTGTGGCTTGTCGTGAAGTCCAATGCCCTGGCTTTGCTTGAAAGCCGTGAACTGCTGTCGATCCATCCCCAGGACCGTGAGAAGATGCGGCGACTGCGACCACACCCACACCTCTAATTCAGGGTTCAGCACAATGCAGGCGACCTTATCGCGAGCAAGCGTTAATTGCCGTTCTAGACGCTCCTCTAGATCGCTTTCAACTTCACTTGCTTGCAGCTTATTTTCTTGGCCTGAACCATGATAATCAAGTAGCAGTAGGGCATGGCCTGGCCGGGGTTGCAGACTTTGCAACAAATCAGGGCCTTCTTTGAACACGCCCGGATCGTGCATGTGCGATCGGAAGATCTTCAAGTGTTCCAGGTTAAGCTGAATTCCAAGCGCCGGTTGCCTATGTTTCAGTAAGGTGCTGATAGTGGCTTCCATGTCCGCATCTGCAACTAAAATGGCTAAGTCAAGGGTGCTGGTCATCCAAGCACTCCTGAAGCAAATAAAGAGGCTAGTGAGAGGTTATGTTGCCAGTCACTCAAGGCAGGATGCTCGTCGCCACGCAAGATGCCACTTGCTCCACTGGAGGTCCTCGTAAAAACCAGTAAGTCCGCTGGTTTCACGAGGCTCAACAGGATGGGAGAATGGGTAGCTACAAAGACCTGTCCATCATAAACTGAACTGAGTGATTGATATACACCTTCAATCGCGCGGGGATGAATGCCGTTTTCAGGTTCTTCAATCATGTAAATGTGACCCTCTGCGGGCAAGTAGGCAATTAAGGTCAATGCCAACAACCGCAGCGTACCATCCGATAGTAACCATGCTGGGACTGAAAACCCACCCCGATAGCGAACTTCTAGATAAAGTGAATTGTTTTCTGGTCGACGATGGACCTCTACTGCTTCCAGATCAGGCAGAATAGTCTTAAGGTGGCCAATCCACCAATCAAATCGGTCACGATGTGAATGCTGCAAAGCCGCTACCATCACGGGCAAGTTGGAACCATCTGGCTGAAAGGACCGCGGTGCGTCTACTGGCGTCGGTTGTTGCATCAAGCGGCTATCTAACTGCAAGAATTGGATGCCCTGCCGTAATGTCTCAAGAAGCCATAAAGCTGCTGGGAATCGGTTTTGGTCTGCAGGTACCCCCGATAGAGCCAATCGGCCTGCTTCTAAGCGAAACTGGATATTCCAAGCGGTGTTCTCAGACCGGAAATAGTCGT
The DNA here is from genome assembly GCA_012031655.1 of Anaerolineae bacterium. Lineage (GTDB taxonomy): Bacteria > Chloroflexota > Anaerolineae > Aggregatilineales > J027 > JAAUUD01. The sequence goes on from JAAUUD010000099.1 coordinate 1,561, forward strand.
TACCGCTATCGGCCTTGCGGAGGATGAGCTTATGATCTCTAGGAGTATGGGGGCGTCGACCTAGTGCGAAAATTGGGTTGCTATCGGGCAGCTCTTCGGGAAATGGTAGTTTCTCTTGATTGCTGTTCGTGCTCCGTGGTGTCCGTTGAAAGTATAAATGTTCACCACTTATACTTAGCTCTTGATTGGAACTTAGCTGGATTCCAAGCTCATAACGTAGCTGAGAGTACTCCTGATTATTGAGGTTGGTGGTAGTGCCATTTCGATAGCAAGTTGAAAACCCTGTTGTACATCTTGACTCTGCCAAACCAGTTCACTCAGGGTTGTAGCACGTGCACGCACCGCACTTTCGACACCATCCTTAAGGGCATCTTGGATGAAGCGTAGTACATCAAATACTGTGCTCTTACCGCTGGCATTTGGCCCCACCAGGATATTTACCGAGCCTAATCGCAAGTCTATTTTCCTTAGGCAGCGATAATGCCAGGCTTCTAATCGGCTTAGCATAACAGTTATCTCCTCTCCCGCCGCACCACCGCCCCGCTCACATGCGCTCCGGCGCATCCATGCCCATCAGGGCCAGCAGCCGGGCGAACATCACCCGCGCCGCCCGGTAGAAGCGCAGGCGCGCCCGCGCCAGGTCCTCCGGCACCTCCGTATGCAGCACGCGCACCTCGTCATAGAGCGGGTGGAACTGGCGAGCCAGGTCCAGCGCATAGAAGGCGATCTGGTGTGGGGCCAGGTTGTCATGGGCGTAGAGCAGTTGCTCAGGGAACTCCAGCATTTTGACCACAAAGAGCCGCTCTGCCTCGCCCAGCAGGTTCAGGTCTGCGCCGTCGTCCCAGTTTTCTGGCAGGCCGCGCTCGGCCACCTGGCGCAGGATGCCGCAGCAGCGCACATGCGCGTTCTGGATGTAGTAGACCGGGTTTTCTTTGGATTGCTCTTTGGCCAGGTCAAAGTCAAATTCCAGGTGGCTGTTGGGCGAGCGCGCCAGCATAAAGTAGCGCACCACATCCGCGCCGACCTCGTTAATCAGGTCGTCCAGGGTGATGTAGTTCCCGGCGCGGGTGCTCATTTTGCTTTCGCCAAAGGTCACGAACTGGTGCAGCAGGACCTGCACGCGGTCGGCGTCGTAGCCCAGGGCGCGCAGGCCCCGGTTGACGGTCTGCGCCTCCACCACATGGTCGGCGCCCAGCACGTTGATCAGGCGGTCAAATTCGCGCCTCCAGCTTGTTGATGTGGTAGGCGATGTCTGGCAGCACGTAGGTCGGCTCGCCGTGGGCCTTCACCAGCACGCGGTCTTCGCCATCGCCCAGTTGGGTGCTGCGGAACCAGGTGGCGGGTTGTTTGCCTTCGCGCTCGGCTTTGTCGATTTCCTCCGTGGTGGCGCCTGCGCGCCAGAGCGCTTCATACACATAGCCCGCTTCGCGCAGGCGTTCCAGCGTCTTCCACACCGATTTATCCGAATAGACCCAGACTTCGTTGAAGAAGTTGTCAAAGCGGATGCGAATCCGGCCCAGCGTGACGCGGATGAGGTCAAAAATGGCGGCTTCGGCCTGTTCCTTAAAGACCTGCCAGGGCTTCTCTTGCCAGCCATCGCCCACATCGGCGGCCAGTTGGCGCGCAATCTCAATCAGATATTCGCCCTGGTAGCCGCCTTCGGGCAGGTCTGCCGCGTAGCCGACCGTTTGCAGGTAGCGCGCTTGCAGGCTGCGCCCCAGCAATTCCATCTGGGCGCCGGCGTTATTAAAGTAGTATTCGCGCTGGACCTGGTCATAGCCGCAGGCTTCCAGCACGCGCGCGATGGCATCGCCCAGGATGGCGCCGCGCGTCCGCCCGATGTGCAGCGGCCCGGTCGGGTTGGCGCTCAGGAACTCGACCTGGGCGCGCTTGCCCTGGCCAATCGTTTGCTGAAAAACGCGGTCGCCCGCTGTGATGACCCCCTCAATCTGGTTCACGATCCACTCGCGGCTCAGCCGAAAGTTGAGGAAGCCCGGCGGGGCCACCTCCACCGCGCTGATCATGGGGTGGGGCGGCAGGTGCGCGTGGATGGCCTGGGCAATCTCCAGCGGCTTGCGGGCAGCGGGTTTGGCCAGGGCCAGGGCCAGCGGGCTGGCGTAGTCGCCTGGTCGGCCTTCTTTGGGCGGTCCACCGGCAAGTCGGCAGGCAGCTCCAGCGAACCGGGCAACGCGCCCGCCGCTTGCGCGGCCTGGATGGCAGCCCGCAAGGCCGCTTCAATTTGCATGGGTATAGGCTGCATGACGGTTTTTTCCCCTCGAGCCAGGATAGTGCAGGTATTGTAACAGCTTGGCGCGGCGCTTCCTACGCCAGAAGGGGCAGGCTTATTCCCCACCCAGCAAAAAGCGCCGCACCCGCGCCCAAAGCGAAGGGGCAGGTTCGTTGGCAGCGGGCAGCTCCAGCGGGGGCGGGTCTTCGGGTGGCTTGGGGTTGTGTGGGTCGTGGAAGATGAACCACGCCAGCGCGTCTGGGTCGTCGCCCTGAATGCTGATGATATCGCCATCGTGCAGGCGGACGGGCGAACGCGGCGAGACCAACCCTCGGTTCACACGGGTGCCGTTGGTGCTCTCTTTATCCACCAAAAAGAAGCCGTGCGGCGTCCGCATGATCTGAAAGTGCAGCGCGCTGAGGAAGCGCAGGTGGCTGGGCAGCACGATGTTGGCCGCCGGGCTGCGCCCCACGATGGTCACTTCCTGCTCCAGCGGGACGGTCAGGCTCTCGGTGATGCGCCAGCCAAAGCGCAGGTAAGGCACTGTGGGGACTTCCTCGGTGGGGCCTTGCAAAATCTGCTCGATGGTGCGCGAGATGGTGGGCGCCTCCCAGGGTGGGGTTTGCATGGCCTGGGTGACCTGCATGTGTTCCAGCGTCATCCGCAGGTACAGCGGGCTATCCAGCGGATGGCCGATGTAGATGGGCACGCCCAGCGGGATGTAGGCGGGGTCGCGCAGGCGTTTGCCGTTCAAATAGACGCTGCCCACCCCGGCGGGGTCATCCACGCAATAGTTGCCCGAGTAGGGGTAGATGATGGCGTGGTAGGGCGCAGGGGGGCGAAAGTGCACGGGCAACTGAATGTCGTTGTACGCGTCGTGCCCCACCCGGACCGTCTGCCCGAATAGCAACAACGAGACTTCCACACGTCCATCCGACCAGGTGGCAATCAACTGTAAGTCGGTCATTCCGGCGGGACTCCGCAGCTCTGGTGCCCTTGCGTTGATTGTAGCGCAAAAAAGGCGCTGCTCTAAGTGAATCCTGGGCCGTTTTTTGTTACACCATGCGGACCTGCACGGCCTCCAGGCGGCGCTCAGCGGCGGCAAAGTAGGCTGGGTCAATTTCCGCGCCCACAAAGCCGCGCCCCAGTTCCAGCGCGGCCACCCCGGTCGAGCCGACGCCCATAAACGGGTCGTAGATCAGGTCGCCGGGATTGCTGGCGATCTCGATGAGGTGGCGCAGCACGCGCAGCGGCTTCTGGGTGGGGTGTTTGGGGTCTTGCAGGCGTTCGGCGCCCATGCAAATGGGCGACTCAATGAAGTTGTGCATTTCCTTCTGGCTTTTGAAGTTCCAGGTGTGGCCCTTGTTCCACATGCACACCACCAGCTCGCAGCTATTCAAAAAGCCAGCGCGGTAAATCTTGGGGACGGGGTTGGTTTTGTGCCACACCAGGTATTGGAAGGTATCAAAAACGGGGTCATAGGCGGCGTGCCACTGGCCCAGCAGGTTATAGCTGGTGAAGGCAAACAGGTTGCCGGTGGGCTTGAGCACGCGCAGGAACTCTGGCCGCCATTCGGCGGGGTCGAACGGCTCGCCATCCCAGGCGGCCAGGTCGTTGTTGATGTCCTTGCGCCAGGCGAGGCTGATGTTCCCGGTCGAATAGAGGTTGAGGTTGTAGGGCGGGTCGGTGAGGATGAAATCGACCGAGGCATCTGGCAAGCTGCGGATGTGCTCGCGGCTATCGCCCTGGTGGAGGGTCAGGTTACGCTTCGTCATTCAGATAGGTCCTTTTGATTTCTTGCAGTGGTGCGTGTTTGCTAAAGGGACCTGCATACATTTACCTCTAAAAGTTGGTGAACAGCATCTGTATTGCGGTAGGCTATAAACTCAAATTCCAAGGATCTTGAAGAAACTTTCGCGCATTGCTTCGTCTTTAAGAATCTCATCCATACCGAAGATATGGGTTACGGTTTCCGTACTGAGATTAAGGTCGTCATGTGCTTGTTCGGTCATCGAGGCGTCTGCGAGAACAAGAACTGTAATCGAAGCACTGTTATCTTGTCTGGTGCGTTGCAGGCTTTTGAGAGCCGCCCCAATTCGCTCCAGCACGCCGGCTGGATCAATGCCACCCTTAACCTCAACCACAACCTTGTGGCATATTGTCTTCGTAAATGGCAATGTCGGGTTCGTCAGCAAAGACCAGAGTTCTATGAGGGTCAATTTCCATTTTTTAATTTTGTTATGCTCACCAGAGATGATTTTTCGTGCTTGCAGCCTGCTTAAGATAATCTCCTGAATCGCCACTTCGGCTGAAGCACCTTTGTTGTTTTGCCAGGACCCCTGGGCCTGGGCACCTGCTGCCATACCACGCCATAACACAAACTCTGTCGGATCAATGCTTTCATCTGCCTCAATGAGAAGGCTGATGATTTGGTTAAGATGTTGAGCGATTGCTACTGCCTTTGTATTATCTGGAACAGACTGTCCACTTTCATATTGATCAAGTCTGATACCAATATTTTTCATGGATTTCTGTGATACCATCGCTAGCATTCGGTAGTATCCTACTGAACCCCCTTGTTCTTGCAGAACAAAAGGGTGGGCAAACACAACAACCGGTTTGATGCCACGATGAATGACTTTCTTCCAGGCTTTTTCTGAGATGTTGAGGTTATCCCAACTCAGATTTTCGCCTTGCACTTGGTCAATCTGCTCAGCAATCTCTAACATCTTCCATTCGTGCAGTTTGCGATGAAAAAAAGCGCTCTTGGCTAGTTGATCGAGTGTCCAAGTTTCAACATGGGCTTTGGGCTTGTGTTTCTTGGGCATTATGTGCTCCTGCGCCGCCAGATGTAAATACATTTTCGTACTTCTTCACGTCCGTGAGTTCCCATCTGCTGACTGCTATTCCCCTTGCCACTCGGCAATACCCAGATGACTTCAACATCGAAACCTGCTTGTTCAGCGAAATCGGATAGAATGAGGTCTACTGGGATCGTTGCGCCGCCGTAGCGTACATTGTCGTTTACCATAACCAATAGCGCGCCTGGTTTTAGAACACGCGCACATTCGAAGATGACCAGGGCAAGCTCAAAAAAGTAGTTCCGCACCATGCGCGGGATGCCAGCGTTATTAAGTGCCTTTGTGCTTTTTTGCCATTCCAGGTAGCTGAGGATAGCTTGTAAAGCTTGCTGGTGGTCAAAAGCCGAAGTTGCTCTTGAATAGAGGGCAGCTTCAAAAACATTCTCAAGACCAGGCTTATCGCGGTTTTCTACCGTGCAAGACAGCATTGCTTGGCGAAGCGTGCGAAGTTCGCTTTCATCGACGCCAAGCAATGCAAGTTCCAAGGCATAAGTGCGTGTATAATCGTAGCGATTAGCATAAGGAGGGGAGGTAATAATTCCCTCAAAAGTCCCCGTTTCGAGAGTTGGTAGTACATCCAGGCATGATCCCCGCAGGACCTCAATTTTGCCCAGTTCGCCTGTACACTTCAAAAACCCTGGCAGGACACCGGGCGATTGAAGATCAGCGTAGATATCTTCTATTTTACGGATAATGGCCTCATCAAAGTTTAGGATTTTGCCCTTATCAAAACGATTGCTGCTTTGCCGCCGTTCAGAGCGGCAGTCCCAACGAAGATACTGCCCATCTTTGCGGGTGTAGCTGATTTCTTCTAGAACGCACATGGCTACAAAGCGAAACAGTTGTGCTGCTGCCTCTGTTTCAGACTCTAAAGTTGCCAGGTAACGGTCAAGTGCCTGTTGGGTAGCGTGTGGAAATGCGCCATCAGTAATTCGAAGATGTGGAAAGGGTTTGGTGAGATAGGAGTGATGCCAGGGTTGGGTACGTCGCCAACGATCTAATAGCGAAGGGATAGCTGTTAAATCGCCATATTGAATTTGTCTACGGACTTCAATAATCTCAGTACCTACCGGCAGCACTTCTATGCCTAAGGCATCCAAACCGCGAGCACTGGCAGCGAAAAGCGTGGTACCTGCGCCAGCGAAAGGGTCAAGAATACGTCCTTTATTAAGTGAGAGATAATCCAAGATACGTTGTACTAGGGCCTCTGAGAAGCCTTCTTTGTATTTGAACCAACGATAACCAGGTTTATTTTTGTTCGCCTGAAAGCTCACAAGCTGACGGTTTAAGAGGCGGTTTACCTTCAGTTTGTCGGCAAAGTGCGTTTCGAGAGCGGCATTCTGCACTTGGATAAGCTCTAAACTACTGAACATCAATTGGCTCAAATGACCGTTGGATTTTCATCACCTATTCTACTCGATAGCCCCAATCTTTGAATAGTGTAACACGCCGTAATAGAACAACATCTGAGCGTATAATCTAAACATAGCTTCATGCGCTTAAGACTTTTGCATGGTCCGCTCATGACTACCTCAATCCAGGCGTGTAGACAGCTTAAGGGCTGTCCTCCCCCACAATGACCGGGGCGAGCAGGGCGGCCAGTTGGGCGGTCCCGGCGGGCGTCAGGTGGACCGGGCTATCGGTGAACTCCGCCGGGGGCAGGCGGTCCCACCAATCGAGGTAGTGCCAGCCTTCGCGGGCGGCGCGCAGGCCCAGCAGCAGGCGATATTGATCGTAGGCCCAGCGGGGGTAGAAAAAGTTATAGCGCAGGTGGCTGTTGGCACCATCCGCAATAAACATCGGTTCGTTGATCATCACCAGCGGCACCTCCCCCACCAGCGCCGCGCCCGCTGCCAGCACATCAAAGGCCAGGAAGTCCGCCAGGGGTTGCGGCTCGCGCAGGCCCTGCCAGCTCAGGTCGGCGGCCAGGTCGTTGGCGCGCGGGACGTAGCTGGCGGGGATGGCCTGATCGCGCCCCGTAACGGCCCACAGCACGCCATAGGCTTGCAGGCGTAGCCAGTCTGCCAGGGCGCGCCGCTGACCAACCAGCGTTTCTTCCCAGAAGCTCCGCTCCACAAATCGCGGTGATCCGCGTTCAGGTCCAGGTCGTAGCGCCGGATGAGGTCGCGCACGGCTGCGGCGTTATCGTGCAGCAGGGGCGATTCCGGAATCTGGCGCGGGCGCGGGAAGCTCTGCGCGGTGAACAGCCAGATAACCAGGTCGGGGTCGTAGCTTAGGCCGCGTTCCAGCAGCACCAGGTCTTTGGTGAGCGACATGGTGGGGTAGCCCAGGTTATAGACCTGCACGGGCTGGCCTGCGCGGGTCAGCGCCAGGCGGCTGAGCTGCCCGGCCAGCGTGTCTTCCGGTTCCAGCAAAAAGCCCCAGGTGGCCGAATCTCCAATCAGCAACACGCGGAACTCGTCCTCGGCTGCCGGGGCGGCCAGGCGGTGCGCGGCGAACATCGCCTCCAGGTTGGCCAGGGTCAGGTTGTTGGCGGCGGCGGGGTTATCGCCATAGGGCAGGCGCTCGCGGCCCGGCAACAGCAGGTTATGCACCGAGAGCCGCCCCAGCCAGGGCAGCGGCATCAGCGCGGCAAAGGCCAGGTTCAGCAGGGCAAAGAGCAACACCGCCTTGAGCACCACCCGCACGACAAAGCCCCAGCGGTAGGCCCGCAGGGGCGTAGTGAGCCAGTTCCATTGAGTGCTGCTGGGGTTCATTGGGGGTGGCCTTTCTGCCCTGGGGGGAGATGCTCTTGACGCCCGATGATACTCCACCCTGGCCCCGTGCGAAACCGCCAAGCCCGCGCCTAGCGCCACAGGAGCTGCGTGGCGGCCTGGTCTTCACTCTCGTTGAAGCTGTGGCCCACCTCGCGCAGGGTGAAGCTGGTTTCTTCCAGCGCGATCACCAAGCGCCGAAAACGCGGCAGGACTTCCTCGTGCATTTCTTCAAAAAACGCCTCCGCGCCGCGCCCCATCCAGCCTTCTTCCTCCAGAGCATCCATCACGGCGCGGAGTTTGCGCAGGCGCTCGGCCAGGTCTTCCGCCAGGATCAGCGCGCTGCGTTCGGCCTCGCGCAGGGTTTCGTAATCAGCCTGAAGGATGGGTGCTGGCATCGCGGTTCCTCAACTCGTGGGCAGGGGTCGGACGGGTGCAGGGTCCGCGCTTTCAGTGTAGCACATCCGGCGGCTTTAGCCTTCGGACTTTGCCCAGCGCACGCCTGGCGTGCGCCATCCAGCAGCGGCCCGGGATCGGTAGGCGGCCTTCGTCAGGGCTTGTGCACCAGGAAGAGCACGCGCCCAAAAGGGTCCTCCACGGGTTTGGCCACAAACCCCAGCTCGCTGAGCAGGCGCAGCCAATCGACCTGGCTAAACAGGCCGTTTTCGTGCTGGTCGTGCACCACGCGGACCGGTTGCCCGTCCTCGCGCAGCACAAAAACATAGTCCACCGTCACGCGGTCGTCGCTGGGGTCGGGGTCGTAGGTCCATTCCAGCAAGCGCAGGCTGCGGCCTTCGCCATCTTCGCCGCCGTGCTCGGTGCTGGGTTGGAAGGTCTCGCGCAGGTGGTCTGGCACCAGCAGGGCCAGCCCGCCGCGCTTGCAATGCACAAAGACGGTCTCCAGGGCGGCGCGCAGGTCGTCCAGGCTGGTCATGTAGTCGATGGCATCGTGCACCAGCACCACATCAAAGGTCCGCTCCAGGCGCACGGTGCGCATGTCGCCGGGCAGGTGTTCGCAATCCGGGTTCAGGCGCTGCTCACGGCGCGCATGCCGTTCGCGGGTTCAACCAGGGTGGTTGCGGCAAAAACGTCTTTCATGTGCGCGGCCAGGTGGCCGCCACCGCTGCCCAGTTCCAGCAGGCTTGCGGTTCCGCCCTGGGTGGCATCCTTCAGCAAAGGCAGGAAGAACGCCGCTTCTTCGGCGTAGTCTTCCACGGCGGACATCAGCGGCCACCACGCGGCCAGTTCTTCATACATCACCGACATGCGCCAGACCTTTCTGCTAACTTAAGCGGCTTGGGTGCGCGGCGCGATGACCCCGGTGGGCACTTCCAGGTCTTCGCGGATGGGCAAACGGGTGGCCAGCAGATACACCAGGGTGATGGCGCCCAGCAGCAAGCTCCCGTTGATGAGATGGATCACCT
>JAAUUD010000100.1 GCA_012031655.1 Anaerolineae bacterium
GGTTGCGTTCCGCGCGGCGGGGCAGCCAACCGGGCGCCTGACCGTAGGCTTTTTACAACAGCGCATCATCTCAGACGAAGACCGGCAGTTTGTGCGCCTGCTAGCAGACTCCACCGCCTACCAGATCGAAAACGACCTGCTCTTCAAGCAAACGCAGGACTCGCTTGAAGAAACAGGCATTCTCTACCAGGCGATCCGTGCCTTTGCCAACGCCTACGACCGCGAAGGCATCATCCAGGCGATTATTGACTATGCCGCCGACCCCGCCGTGGACAAAGCGCTGCTGTGCTTGCTGCTCACGCCCACCTGGCAAAACGATAATGCCATGATGGAAGTGGCTGTGAGCTGGGTCCGTGGCGACTCCGTGATGCTGACCGGGATGCGCTTCACGGCAGAGCAGTTCCCTAGCTGGGAACAGCTTTCGACGGATGAGATTCTGTGGGTGGATGACGTGCTGCAAGACCCCACGCTGGACGATACCGCCCGCATGGGCTACCGCGCGCTGGATATCGCCGCCTTTACCATCATCCCCTTGGTGGTCACCGGGTCCCCCATCGGCGCGATTGTGCTGGGGTCATCCGAGCCCCGTCGGCACACCGAGCGCGAAGTTCGCATTTATCAGTCCTTGGCAGACCAGGCGGCCATTACGCTGCAAAACAACCAGCTGACCGAAGGTGCCGAGCGGCGTGCACGCCAGTTGGCCACCTCCGCTGAAGTAAGCCGCGCGGCCAACTCCATCTTGCGCCTGGACGAACTGTTGCCCAAGGTCGTAGACCTCATCAAGGCGTCCTTTGATTATGACCATGTGCAGATCTTCCTGGTGGATGATGCGAATGAGCGGGCAGTTTTGCGGGCTTCCACCGGCGAAGTAGGGCAGCAACTGCTGCGCATTCGACACAACCTGGCCATCGGCTCTATGTCTGTCATTGGCCAGGTGACGGAAAACGCCGTGCCCTCGATTGCCCTGGATACCGCCGATGCGCGTGTGGTGCACAAGCCCAACCCCTACCTGCCCAATACCCGTTCCGAAATGGCCGTGCCGCTGATCTCACGCGGGCGTGTGGTGGGGGCGCTGGACGTGCAATCCAACCAACCCGGCGCCTTCACGCAAGATGACGTGCAAATCCTGACGGTGCTGGCGGACCAACTGGCGGTCGCCATCGAAAACGCCAGCCTCTTCGAGGAATCCGAAGCCAACCTGGCCGAAACCAGCATCCTCTATCAGACCATCGCCGCACTTTCTGAAGTGGACTCCCAGGAAGAAGTGGTCGAGGCGCTGGTGAGCCACGCCATCCCCAGCGATATTGACAAGGTGATGCTGTGCTTGCTGCTCACCCCACGCTGGGATAGCCGCAACGCCATGATGGAAGTGGCGTATAGCTGGGTGCGCGGCGACTCCGTAAACCTGACCGGCATGCGCTTCACCGCCGAACAATTCCCCAGTTGGGAACAGCTTTCCACGCCCGATGTGCTGGCCATTGATGATGTGATGAGCGCCCTGGACCTGGAAGAAACCGCACGCCTGGGCTACCGTGCGCTGGATATTTCATCGTTTGCCATCCTACCGCTGGCAGTTGCGAGCGGGCCGCTGGGGGCTATCATCCTGGGGGCTTCTAGCCCCCGGCGCCACACCGAGCGCGAGGTCCGCATTTATCGCTCGCTGGCGGACCAAGCCGCCACCCAACTGCAAAACAGCCTGCTCTATGCCCAGGCCGAGCACCGCGCCCGCCAGCTTGCCACCTCTGCCCGTGTGAGCCAGGCCGCGAACTCCATCTTGCACCTGGACGAGCTGCTGCCTGAAATTACGGACTACATCAAAGAAGCCTTTAAATACGACCATGTTCAGGTGTTCCTGATCGAAGGCGACGATGCCATGCTGCGGGCCTCGACGGGCGAAGCCGGTAAGCAACTGCTGGCCATTCAGCACAGCCTGCCGATTGGCTCGGCTTCGGTTATTGGGCAGGTAACCCAGCACGGCAAGCCGCACATCGCGCTGGACACGGCTGATGCGCGTGTGGTGCACAAGCCCAACCCCTACCTGCCCAACACCCGTTCCGAAATGGCCGTGCCCCTGATTGCCAAGGGGCAGGTGGTGGGCGCCCTGGACGTGCAATCGAACCAGCCAGGCGCCTTTACAGAAGACGATGTGCAAATCCTGACGGTGCTGGCGGACCAACTGGCGGTCGCTATCGAGAATGCACGCCTCTTTGCTGACGCTGAACAGCGCAGCCGGGAAATGAGCTTTTTGTTCTCTGTGACCGCCGAAGCCACCGCCGCAGATGACCTCTCTGCCTCCCTACAACGCACCAGCCAGCGCCTGCTGGCCCAGTTCGAAGCCGACCTGGTGGTGCCTTACCTGCTTAACCGCAGTACCAATATGCTGGAAGCACGCGCGCTGGCTGCGCAGTCTGCCAACCTGGGGTTAGCCAACCTGCGCCCCATCCCACTCCAGGCTGCCGATGCTATCGCCAGTGCCGGACGCACCACTGCCCCGGTGATGCTAACCGATGTGCTGGCCACTCGGGATTATCAAGAACGTGTCCCCGGCATGCGTTCCTCGATTTACATTCCTCTGACCGCCAGTGATGAACTCATCGGCGTCCTGACGCTGGAGAGCCGCCGCTACAGCCACTTCACCGCCAACAGCCTCAACGTGCTCCAGACGCTCAGTGGGTCGCTGGCGGCGGTGATCCAGAACACCCGCCTGGTCGATGACCTGCAACAGGCCAACGAGCGCCTGCGGGAAATCGATAAGCTCAAAACCAACTTCCTCTCCGCGATGAGCCACGAACTACGCACCCCGCTTAACTCCATCATTGGCTTCTCCCGGGTGATCCTGAAGGGCATTGATGGCCCCATCACGGATATGCAACGCCAGGATTTGCAGACCATCCATGATAGCGGCAAGCACCTGCTGGGCCTGGTGAATGACATCCTGGACCAGGCCAAGATCGAAGCCGGTAAGATGGAACTCAAGCGCGAGTACTTTGACCTGAAGGGCGTGCTCAAGGGCGTGATGGACTCGGCCAAGGGCCTCACCAAAGACAAGCCCATCCGCCTGCACCTGGAAGTGCCCGAAGACCTGCCCGAAGCCTATGGCGATGAGTTCCGCACGCGCCAGGTGCTCTTTAACCTGGTTTCCAACGCCTCTAAGTTCACGCAGCAGGGCAGCGTGACCACTTCTGCCCGCATGGTGATGCGTGGCGAAACGCCTATGATCCAGGTTTCTGTGACAGACACCGGTAAAGGCATCCGCCCTGAGGAGTTCGACCAGATTTTCGAAGCCTTTCAGCAGGCGGATAACTCCAGCACGCGTGAGGTCGAAGGGACGGGCCTGGGCCTGCCCATCAGCAAGCGGCTGGTGGAACTTCAGGGCGGCGAAATCTGGGTGGAAAGCGAATATGGGCGGGGGTCGACCTTCAGCATTACTATCCCCACCGTGCCGCCGCCCCAGGCCGAAGAAGCGCCAGCCGCCGAAACCGAGACCGTTGCGGCCTCGGCCAATGGCCACAACGCGCCCGAGTCTGCCCCGCCAATGCTCATCATGGTGGCCGATGCAGACATGGATATCATCAACCTCTACCGCCGCTACCTGAGCGCCTCTCGGCTGGACGTGGTGGGGGTAAGCCACCTGGAGGAAGTCGAAAAACAACTGGGCAGCCACCAGTTCCAGGCGGTTATTCTGGATGTTAACATGGAAGGCGGCGCAGGCTGGCAAACCCTGGAGCAAATCGCCGGGCGCATCCCGGTGATTGTGGCGAGCCTGGATACCGATGTTGCACGTAGCGTGGAACTGGGCGCGGCCCAACATATCGTCAAGCCCTTTATGCCCGAAGACCTGGTGCGTGTGGTGCAAGAAACCCTGACCCTGAACTCGACGCCCTATAGCTAAAGGCGGCGGGTGCGCGGCGCGTTGAAACGAGGCTGCAAAGCCGCTACACTCTGCGGCGTAGCCTCGTTTGACTTCCGATTAGCAAAGCAGGTCCTATGCTACCCTCCGTACTCTCTGATCAGTTTGCCGCCAATAATCAGCGCATGCAGGTGCAGTGCGACAACTGCGGCTTCGGCACCCTCTACGTCACCCCACTGGGCCGTTGCCCGCAGTGCGGCGAAGACTTTTTGCGCATGGAATATGACCTGGCCGGGCTAAAGGCCGCCGGGTGGGTCGAGGCCATGCAAAAACGCCCTGCCATGATGGGCCTCTGGCGCTACCGCGAGTTGCTCCCCCTGCGCAACGAAGCCAACATCGTGACCCTGGGCGAGGGCAGCACGCCGCTCATCCACATGAAGAACCTGGGCGCCTTGTTGGGCCTCAAGCACCTCTACTTCAAAGACGAACGCCAAGGGCCAACCAACTCTTTCAAGGACCGTCAGGCCTCCGTGGCCATTTCGGTGATGCAAGAGCAGGGCATCCGCGAGGCAGTGGTAGCCAGCACGGGCAACGTGGCCATCGCCTATTCCGCCTATGCCGCCCGCGCAGGCCTGAAGCTCTGGGCTTTCTTCCCCAGCCGCGTCCCAAACGACAAAATGCGCGAAGTGGCGCTCTACGGCACCGAAGTGATCAAAGTTACGGGCACCTACGACGCCACCAAAGCCATGGCCGCCACCTTTGCCGAACGCAAGGGCATCTACTATGACCGTGGCATCAAGAGCCTGGCCGCCATGGAAAGCATGAAGACCATGGCCTTTGAGATTGCCGAAGCCCTGGGTTGGCGCGCCCCGGATTGGTTCATCCAGGGGGTGAGCGGCGGCATGGGACCGATTGGCGTGGTTAAGGGCTTTGAGGAGTTCCTGGCCCTGGGCCTGGTGGATAAAGTCCCAGCCATTGGGCTGGTGCAATCCAGCGGCTGTGCCCCGATGGTGCAGGCCTTTAATAATGGGCTGCCTGTGGCCGTCCCGGTCGAGAACCCCAGCACCATTATTGCCACGCTCGCCACAGCCAACCCGGGCCGCGCCTATCAAATCCTGTGGGATATGATGCAACGCTATGGCGGTGCCGCCGCCTCTGCCAGCGACGAAGAAGCCTTCCAGACCACCAAGCTCCTGGCCCGCACGGATGGCATTTCCGTTGAACCAGCCACTGCGGTTGGCTTTGCCGGGTTGGTCAAGCTGGTGCGAGAGGGCAAAATCAAGCCAGACGAGGTGGTGGTCTTCAACTGCACCGGGCACACCTTCCCCGTGGAAAAAGCCATCCTGGGGGACCGGTGGGCCAAACAGGTTGACCTTTCCAGCGTAGAAAAGCAGGAGCGCCTGCCAGAGACCTCGTTGCTGAACAGCGTGCAAACCCTGGCCAGCAACGTCCGGCGTGTGCTGATCATCGAAGATAACGAAGACTCGGCCCGCCTGCTGGTACGCATCCTGCAAAGCAGTGGAAATTACAAGGTGCATGTGGCACGCGATGGGGTCGAGGGGTTGGCGATGGTGCGCAACGTGCATCCAGACCTCATCATTTCGGACCTGATGATGCCAGGCATTGACGGTTTTCAGGTGATTGAAAGCCTGCGAGCAGAGGAGGACTTTCACGACATCCCGGTCATTGTGCTAACGGCCAAAGAGTTGACCGTACAGGAACGCTCGCGGCTCAATAGCCAGGTCGATTCGCTCTTGCACAAAGGGTCCTTCTTGAATGAGGACCTGGTGCAGAGCATTCTGGAGGCCCTGAACTAGCGGCCTTGCCCTTAAAGCTTATGCCCAGGACCCTCAGCGACGACAATAAAGGGCTGATTGCAGCGCTCCTCTCGCCTCTTTTCCTGGGGCTGGCGCCCATTTTTGGGAAGATCGCGCTGGTGGGCGGCGCAGAGCCGTTCACGGTGGCGGCCTTCCGCACCGGGTTGGTCGCGCTTCTGCTGTGGGTGGTCTATTTGCTGGTCTGGCGGCGCTTTATCTACATCTACCCGGCAGGCTTGATCGCTTGCCTGACAGTGGGCGCAACCAATGGCATTGGCTCGCTGTTTTACTATTCTGGCCTGGACCTGCTCGATGCTTCGGTGGCACAACTGCTGAACGCCAACTATCTGCTTTTCGTCGTCATCCTCACCCGGTTGGATGGGTCGCGGATTGGCTGGCGGACGGTGCTGCGTGTGCTGGTAGCGCTGTTGGGCACGTTGCTCATCACTGGCGGGCTGGCGGGGCAGGCCGAGTGGCTGGGCATTGGCTTGATGCTGGGTAATGCTTTGCTCTTTGCGGGCACGGTGGTGATGAGCCAGCGCGTGCTCTACGAAATGCCCGCCCAACGCCACGCTCTACATCATGACCGCGATGGCGGTGGTGGTCATCCTGGCGCGCCTGACGCAGGGCCTGAGCTGGGTGCCCCTGGGCGCGGATGCGGTAGGCGCCATTTTGCCCTAGCGCTCTCCACGGCGATCTCGCGTTTGCTGCTCTTTGCCGGGGTCAAGGGCATCGGGGGCATTAAAACGACGCTCCTGGCCATCCTGGAAGGGGCGGTGGCTGTTTCGCTGGCCTTTTTGCTGCTGGAAGAACGCTTTTCGCCGGTAGAGTGGGCGGGGGTCGCGGTTTTGGTGGCCAGCCTATTTATCCGCGTAGAGACGCCTGCCCCCAACAGCGGCACCGCCGTTGGCCTGGCCATGCCCAACATTGCCGACCTGCGCTATCAGCAACTGGCGTTTACGCGCGCTTTCCTCAAAAAATCCAGCGATCCCATCCTGACACAAGAAATGCACGCCCTGGGCAACATCTTCGGCGTGGACGACAAAATCTCCACCGATGAACTGGAAAGCCTGCGTAAAATGCTGGGCGAAGAAGCGCAACGCCGCTTGATGGACCGCAAACCCTAGCGGTTCAGCGGTCATCCTCTTCGGGGCGGCGGGGGGCACGGCGCGGGCGCAACCAGGCCGGGGGCGGCAGGCTGTCATACCCTTCTGCGGAGCCATCCAGGTTGGCGTGGTCCAGCAGGCGACGCGGGATGGGGGTTGGGCTTCCGAGTACGGCGCTGGGGTCGGTGGGGGGTTCTTCGGCTGGCCCCACCACCATGGGCGGGTCAGCTTTCCCCAGGGCGGCCCGTGCTTCGGGTGTGTTGATGCGGCGTAACGCTGCCGCCGCAGTCCGGCGCACCACCGGATGCGGGTCTTGCTGCATGGCCTGGCTCAGCGGCTCCACGCACCAATCCGCCTCAAGCTGGCCCAGCACAGCGGCTGCATTACGCCGAATTTGCCAGTCGCCGCGCCGCAAGGCCCCCAATAACGAGGCGGAAGCCGGGGCGCTTTCCAGCCGCAAGAGCGCTTCGGCGGCTTCCAGGCGCAGCTTGGCCGGGCGCGATGGGTTGCGGAACACCACCACCAGGCTCTCAACCACGCTCCGGTCGTCCAGTTCACTCAAGCGCCGCATGGCGCGCAGGGCCACATCCAGGTCGTTGCCGTTGAGTTGCTCTAGCAGGACTTCTTTGCTGGCAGGTGGAGGTTCTAGCTCGATGGTTGGCACATCGTCACGCGTGAGGTGTTGCAGGGCTTCTTCGATAACCTGGCGCGTCTGAGGGTGAAATTCGCGCTCCAGCAAAGCGCGTAAGCGGGGCACCGCCTCGCGCGCTTCCAGCACGCGCAACGCACCCACCGCCCGCCGCCGCACAGAGGCATCTGGGGTATCAAGCGCGGCAATAAGGCGCGTAATATCACGTTGGGCCTGTAGCTGCCAGATGTTCGGCGTGGTTCGGTTCAACCCGAAAACTCCCTACTGAATCCCAGAAGCTCCTCCCTGCCTATTCTAACACCAGGGATTGAACACGGCGAAAAACGCCCAAAAAGGGATGGCCTGAGGCCACCCCTGGGCAGGTTCAAATAGGGAAACTGGCGGTTTATTGATCTGCCGAAGCCGCAGCCAGGCGACGACGCCCCAGCAGGCGCTCGACCTGCACAAAAACCGGGTTCTGGCCCGATTGCAGGTGGTCCAGAAAGCTCACCAGTAAAAAGCCCAGCAGCATCAGGCTCAGCGCAAACAGAAATTCCGTGGAGGCAAAATCCGGCAGCACGCGCCGTGTAAACTCTTCAGCGTGTTCCATGTTGGGGTCTATTTCCTCTTGCCAGGGCCAGAGCTTGGGCAGAGCGCCGATCATAAACCCCACCAAGGCCGCAATGGTCACTTGTTCGTAGCGCTTGAGCAGCCAGCTAAGCACGCGAGAGAAGCCCATGATGCCCACCGCGCATCCCGCCGCCACCGTGAAGATGGTCCGCAGGTCAAAGTCGCGCACCGCGTTCAGCACGTATTCGTATTGTCCCAGTAGCAACAGGATAAACGAGCCAGAGATGCCTGGCAAAATCATGGCCATAATGGCAATCATCCCGCTGAAGAAGAGCACCGGCGTGCTGTGGTCCGCGTTCTGGGCCGGGTCCAGGCTCACGATGATGAAGGCAACGATGATCCCGGCTACCAATGACACCATCGTGAGAGGATACCAGCGGTTAATGCGAATGCCGACCGCCACAATCGAAGCCAGGATCAGGCCAAAGAAAAAGGCATAGAGGTAGCTGCGCTCGTTTTCCAGCAACCAGCTAAGCCCGCTGGAAAGCGAAAGGATCGCCGTGGCCAGCCCCAGGCCCAGCACCATCAAAAAGCGCCAGGGGATGATCTGCAACGCTTCGTTGAGCCGGGCCGAAAGCACCAGGCGCGCGGTATGAAAGTTAAAGGACTTGATCGCGTTGAGCAGTTCTTCGTAAATGCCCAGGATAAAGGCCATCGTGCCGCCCGAAACGCCGGGGACGATATCAGCGGCGCCCATGGCAAAGCCCGTAAAAAAGAGACGTGCATAGCCGCGCGGCGTGCGCTTAACAGGTGTGTTTTCCATTGTTCTGTGTGTTCCGAATTTCCTCAACCGCACCGGACGTTGGCGGAAATTTACCAGGATTCTGAGGCCAGACAAGCCCCAACTTCTAGAGGAAAAGCTGGTAGTGATGCTCCTGCAACCAGCGCATCCAGGTTTTGTAGTCCGGGCAGTGAGTCGCCACCAGGCTCCAGAAGCGCGGCGAATGGTTCAGCTCAATAAGGTGGCAGAGTTCATGGATCACCACATAATCCACCGCTCCCGGGGGCGCCTGGATCAAGCGCCAGTTGAAGTTCAGGTTGCCCAGGCTGGAGCAACTGCCCCAGCGCGTGCGCTGGCTCTTGATGGTCACCTTCTGGAAGCTCACGTCAATTTGAGAGGCCCAGCGGGCGGCGCGGGGCGGTAGGTCTTGGCGTGCCTGGGTGCGGTACCAACTTTCAATGGCGCTGCGCACAACCTGGCTTTGCTCCGCTGCGTGGACGCTGCGGTTCAGGCGGACGCGCAACACGCCGCCCTGGCGCGCTACGGTGGTGCGGCGGGCGGTTTGGGTGGGCATCACCTCCAGGTGCAGCACCTCCCCCAGAAAGAGCAGGGTTTCGCCTGTGGTATATTGGCGCGCTGCGGCCTCGCGGTCTGCCAGGTGTTTCAATATCCAGGTCTGGCGCTCGCGCAGCAGCGCTTCCAGGTCAATTAACCCTTGCACGCCCATCGGCAACACCACCAACAACCCGCGTTCGGGGTCCACTTGCAGGCTACTGCGCCGTGCCCGCGCACTCTCGCGCACGGTATAGTGGATGGTGCGGTGCCCAAGCTTGATTTCTGGCATTATCCAAATAACCCAAGTTTACCTTTGATTGTACACACAGCCGCCACCAAACGCCAGCAAAAATGCGGCTGCCTCGCTACAATATCCCCCATGAATAGCCGACGGCTTCAGGTCAGCAGCACAGCGTTGCTCTTCGTGGGTGGGGTGGTGGTTGCCTGGGCCGAGGTGCTGGGGTTGGCTTTGTTCCTGGTGCAGGTGGGTGTCAACCACCTGCCGCTGGCCTTGCTGGGCGAGGCGGTGCTCACCTGGGGGCTGTTGCTGGGTTTTGCCGCTGCCCAGGGGCGCCTGCCCGAAAGCGCAGTCGTGCTAGGGAGTGGACTGGCCGCGCTCCTCTTGCTAGGCCTGGCCTACGCCGAACTCCAGCTTCAGCAACCCGAAGCCGCCGTTGGCGCAGCCCTCTATGCCGCGCGGGTTATCCTCCGTGCACTGCTGCTGCATGCCCTGTGGGAAACCCTGCTGCCCTACTTCGATCCGCATAAAGTGCCCGCGCCCGCGAGCCTGCTTCCGGCAGCGACGGCAGGGATGGGCCTGGGTGGGCTGAGCCTGGTCATCCTCTGCGCCACCTGGCAGCCTGGCGACCTGATCCTGCTTTGGATGGGCGGGGTGCTGCTGGCCTTGGTGGGCCTGGGCGTTTTTCTGGATGAAAACGGCCATCTGCCGCGCCATACCCCGGGCAAGCCCCCCTGCACCTCTGGACCTTGCGTGTGCGCCACCTGCCGGCCCGGCTCCGCCAAACCCCTTTACTGGCAGCCCTGTTGCTCAGCGCGCTACTGGCCGGGTTGCTAAGCGGCTGGGTGTTCTTCGAGAGCAGCCGGGCGCTCTGGGAAGCACAGCCTCAACTCGCTGCGCTGATTCGCCTGCTGGGGAGCATCGTAGGCGGGGGGAGTGTGCTGGCCACGGTGCTGCAACGCCGCGCTTTGCCTGCCGCTGCCGAAGCCTTTAGCCTCTGGGGCATGGCGCTTTTCTTCCCGGTGGGGGTTGGCGTGGGGTTGCTGGGCCTAGGGCTGGTAGAAGGGCTCCTGCTGGCGGCTGTAGCGCGTACGTTGACAAATCAGCTTTCAGGAAGGCATTTTTCGCCCGTTGCAGGGCCAGCTCAGCGC